>DBHE01000194.1:14447-43053 GCA_002296055.1 Pseudomonadaceae bacterium UBA836 | reverse complement strand
CAGGAAGCGCTGGAGCGCGCCGCCTACTGGCTGGACCGCGTTGACCTGCACGCCTTTGCCAACCGCCCCGCCAACACCCTGGCCTACGGTCAGCAGCGCCGGCTGGAGATTGCCCGCTGCATGGTGACCCAGCCCAAGCTGCTGATGCTGGATGAGCCGGCTGCTGGCCTCAACCCGCGGGAAACCGATGACCTCAAGGAGCTGATCAGCGAGCTGCGCGACCAGCACCAGATTACCGTGCTGCTGATCGAACACGATATGAAGCTGGTCATGAGCATTTCCGACCGCATCGTGGTGATCAACCAGGGCCGCCCCTTGGCCGCCGGCGCACCGGATGAGATCAAGCAGAACCCGGACGTCATCAAAGCTTATCTGGGTGAAACCTGAGGATTGCCTGCCATGCTGTACATGAAGAACGTATCAACCCACTACGGCAAGATTCAGGCCCTGCACGAGGTGAACCTGGAGGTCCAGCGCGGCGAGATTGTCACGCTGATCGGCGCTAACGGCGCTGGCAAGACCACCCTGCTGATGACCCTGTGCGGTGACCCTCGGGCCACCACCGGCAGCATCCGTTATGAAGGTGATGAGCTGACCGGGCTGACCACCGCCCAGATCATGCGCAAAGATATCGCCATCGTGCCGGAAGGTCGGCGCGTGTTCTCACGTCTGACGGTGGAAGAAAACCTCAGCATGGGCGGTTTTTTCAGCGACAAGGAAACCCGGCAGGTGCAGATGGATACCGTGCTGACACTGTTTCCGCGCCTGAAGGAGCGTTTTGCCCAGCGCGCCGGCACCATGTCTGGCGGTGAGCAGCAGATGCTTGCTATCGGCCGTGCGCTGATGAGCAAGCCACGTCTGTTGCTGCTCGACGAGCCGTCGTTGGGGCTGGCCCCCATCATCATTCAGCAGATATTCGACATCATCGAGCAGTTACGGCAGCAAGGCGTTACCGTGTTCCTGGTCGAGCAGAACGCCAACCAGGCGCTCAAGCTGGCCGATCGCGGCTATGTGATGGAACACGGTCACATTGTGCTGGAAGACAGTGGCGACGCCCTGCTGGCCAACCCCGAGGTGCGCAAGGCCTACCTCGGCGGCTGACCCGTCGGCTGGCGGCCGCGATAGGCGCAGCCGCTGCGCTGCTCGCCATCCACCACCAGGGTGGCGCGCATGTGGAAGTAGTCGCCACTGACCGGCTCTTGGCAGGCCTGCGGGTAAAGCCACAGCTGCACCCGCTGCGCTGGCAGCGAGGCCGCGTTCAATGAGCCGTCGGGCAGGTACTCCAGCATCACCGAATCCGCCGGCAAGGTATGGTCCGGCTCGCTGCGGGTCAGCCCCTGGTTATCCAGGGTTGCCTGCCAGCCAGGCCGATAGCCCAGTGCGACCCACTGGGCACTTGCCGCTGACTGGTCGGCACACCCGCGCCCATGAGATTGCATGCGCAGTACCTCTCCCGGCAACAGCGCCTCCCCCTGACGGGCCATCATCTCGATAAAAATTGCCGTTTGGCCGGTTTGCGCCGTTTGCTGCCAAAGTGCATCCAGTGTCTCGGTTGACTGCACTGCCAGCACCTGCTGACTGCCGCACTCACGCAGCACGAACGCCTGCCCGGAGCGTTCCAGCAAGCCGCTGAAGCGCTGCTCCTGATTCGTGGTAAACCCCTGAAACAGGCTACAACCGCTCAACAGCAATGGAACCGCGAGCAGCGCACCGTGCCAACGAATAGCTTTCAATCTGTGAACTCCTTTAAATACGGCACAAATCATGACATACGGCAGGTCACAAACGCACAAGCCAATGCTACTCTGTGCCGCAGTTAAGCGCTTGCGGTTAGCGCCTGATACCGTTTTGTTTGCTTCTGCTTACAGCCCCAGTCTGCAGGACCTACGCCGTTTTGCTGCAGACATCGGTAACAGACCCTAACCAGGCGGTATTTTGTTCCCGTTGCATGTATGGATAACCAATAATGAAGCTGATTTCCGCCTTGTCCCTGCTGGGCTGTCTGTTCGTAACCGGTTGCGCCAGCAAGGAGCCAGCCCCAGTTGCTCCGCCCACTCCCGAAGCCACACCCTGGGCTCAGCTGCATATGGCCGAACTGACCGCCATCGCTCTGGAAGAGCAATACGAAATCGAAAATAACGGCGAAGAGATCCGCCTGATCATCCCGGTCAACGGCAACTTCCACCCCAAGCGCACCCTGCTGCTGCCATCCGGCCTGGTTCCGCTTTCGCGTGTGGCCAAGGTGTTGCGCGGTGCCACGGACAGCAACATCGAAGTCACCGGCCATAGCGACAGCCAGGGCGATGACAGCCTCAACCAACAGCTCAGCATGGAGCGCGCGCAGGCAGTCGCCAGCGTATTGCAACTGGGTGGCGTCAGCCGTCACAACATGCAACTTCGCAGCGAAGGCGAAAATGCGCCCCGCGCTGATAACGGCACCGCAGAGGGTCGTGAGCTGAACCGCCGAGTGGTCATCAACATCACCCCGCGCAATCCTACTTCCAGCATCGCCCTGGCGCCCTAACGCCTCAACGCCGACCGGCTGCCTTCGGCGGCCGGCAGGTCTCTGCTAGAATACTGCACGCTGCCGTCGATACGACGGCATTGTTCGTTATACAGAGACCCTTTTCATGCAAGCACCCACCCAACCTCGAGCAGTTGCGCTGTTGCCTCTGCTGTTGTTTCTGCTGATCTTCCTCGGCAGCGGCATCTACTACAGTCTGGCTGGTACCGAGTTCGCCTTCTACCAAATCAAGGCACCGGTCGCGATTCTGCCGGCTATCATCCTTGGCCTGTTACTGGCCAAGCCAAGCTATCGCGAAAACCTGCAAACCTTCATTGCTGGCATCGGTGATCGCAACATCATCACCATGGCGCTGGTGTTCCTGCTGGCAGGCGCCTTCTCCAGCGTCACCAAGGCCATTGGTGGCGTTGATGCCACCGTCAACATGGGGCTGAGTATTCTGCCGCCCAGCCTGATCCTGCCCGGGCTGTTCGTGATTGCCGTATTTATCTCTACTGCCATGGGCACCTCCATGGGCACCATCGGCGCGCTGGTACCGATTGCCCTGGGCTTTGCCGAGGTCACCGGCCTCTCGCTCCCGCTGGCAATGGGTGCGGTCATCGGTGGCGCCATGGCCGGCGACAACCTGTCGATTATCTCCGATACCACCATTGCCGCCACCCGCACCCAGGGCGTGGGCATGCGCGACAAGTTCCGCCTCAACCTGGCCATCGCTCTGCCAGCCATGCTGCTGACGCTGGTGCTGCTGTTTGTATTGGGCGATACCAGCGCAGAACCGGTCGCCGCAGACTTCAACCCCTGGCTGGTATTGCCTTATCTGGCCGTGCTGGTACTGGCGTTGTGCGGCCTGGATGTGATGATCGTACTGATGACCGGCATCATCCTGTCCGGCGTGACCGGCATGCTGATCAAACCGGAGTACGCACTGGCAACCTACGGCAACGATATCTACCAGGGCTTTGCCGGCATGCTGGAAATCATGGTGCTGTCGATGCTGATTGGCGGCCTGTCGGCCATCATGAAGCAGGAAGGCGGGCTGGACTGGCTGCGTGAGCGCATTCAGGCGCTGACCGCACGCAACGCTGGGCGGCGCAGTGGCGAGACCGGCATCGCGGGCCTGGTAGCCGCAACCAACCTGTTTGTAGCCAACAACACCGTGGCTATCATCATCAGTGGCAGTGTCGCCAAAGACCTGGCGCAGCACTACGAGGTCGATCCCAGACGCAGTGCCAGCCTGCTGGATATCTTCTCCTGCGTCGTGCAGGGCCTGATTCCTTACGGCGCGCAAATCCTGCTTGCTGGTTCGCTGGCCGCGCTGTCACCACTGGCTCTGATCACCCAGGTGCACTACTGCTGGCTGTTGGGCCTGATGGCTGTACTGGCCATTGTGTTTGGCTTTCCGCGGGTCAAGGCGCAGCCAGCAACAGCCTGAATGCGCCCGGGCACAGCATGCTGTGCCCTTACTGATCCCAGGGTTCGCCGCGGGTGCGTGCTTCGCGGCGCAACTTTTCATGCATCGCGGCCTTGGCCAGCATGTTGGCGCTGACCGGGGCTGTGATAAACAGGAAGAAGGTGATCAGCAGCTCGTGCAGGCTCGGCGCCCCGCCCTGCACACTGAAATACACCATCGACCCCACCACCAGCGAGCCAACACCCAGTGTGGTCGCCTTGGTCGGACCATGCAGGCGCATGAAAAAGTCCGGCAACTTGCACAAGCCGATTGCTCCCACCAACGCGAACAGGCTACCGGTCAGCAGCAGCGCCGCGACCAGCCATTCCACCCAGCTTGCTTCGCCCATGCGGTATCTCCTATTCGATGATGTTGCCACGCAGCAAGTGCTTGGCGATGGCAACCGTACTGACAAAGCCCATGACGGCAATCAGCAGCGCGGCTTCGAAAAACAGGTTGGAGTCCAAATACAGCCCCAGCAACATAATCAGCGCGATGGCGTTGATATAGAGCGTATCCAGCGCAAGGATGCGATCCGGAAGATCCGGTCCGCGTACCAGCCGCACAAAGGTCAGCAGCATCGCCAGACTGATGATGCCCAGACAGATCAGCACTACGGTGTCGAGCATTCAAATATCTCCCGAATCGGTTCTTCGTAGCGTCGACGGATTTGCTCGATCAGCGCGGCTTCATCGCCCACATCCAGGCCATGAATCAGCAGCCACTTGCGGTCTGCACTGATATCGGCAGACACGGTGCCGGGCGTCAGGGAGATGGTGCTGGCTAACACGCTGATAGAGAAATCACGCTCCAGCGACAACGGGTAATTGACAAAGGCCGGACGCAGCACACGGCGCGACCCCAGGATTAACCGCGCTACTTGCAGATTAGCCAGCACGATGTCGGTAACCACTCGTGCCACAAACAGCAGCAGCGGCAGCACGCGCAACCGGTAAGGCGAGGCTGGCCAGAACACGTGGGTCAACCAGGGGATCAGACAGCCCAGCACCGCTCCCATCAACACATTGCCGAACGATACCGAGTTCATCAGCAACAACCAGCCGATCAGCAGCGACAAGCTCAACCAGGGGTGAGGAAACCAGCGATCAGGTCGTTTCATGGCGCCTCTCCCGTGACCGGTACCACAGACATCACAGCATCAATGTAGTCTTGCGGCTGCAACAACTGGGCGGCCGTGAGACTCAGATACTCCAGAGTGGGCGCCGCAAAGATCACCAGCGCCGGGCTGCACAGCAGCAGCAGCAAGGCCGCGGTCAAGCGCATGCCGTCCAGCGGCTCGCCGGTGAGCGCGACATCGGCGCGCCGCCAAAACAACGTGCTGCCAGCGCGGCTGAGGGCAATCAACGCCAGCAGGCCACCGCCAAGCACCACTGGATACAGCCAAGCGGCATTGATACCACTGCCAGCGGCTCTGAGCAGCGTCAGCTTGCCAATAAAGCCTGACAGCGGCGGCATGCCGGCAATCGACATTGCCGCCAGGAAAAACAGCCCGCCCAGCAGCATCGGGTGCGGCAACGCAGGGCCGGCCACTAGCCGCGCCGCAAAGCGCGGCCCGCGCACGCGCTGGATTATCCCGGTAAGCAAAAACAGCGCGCCACTGACCCAGGTTGAATGCATCAGATAGAACAGACTCGCGCTCAGTGCTTGCTCGGTACCCAGCGCCACGCCGGCCAGCAACGTGCCTACCGAGACCACCACCAGATAGGCGCTGAGCGCGTTCAAGGTACTGGCCGCCAGGGCACCAATCGCGCCTAGCGCAAGGGTGATCAACGCCAGGGGCCAGAGCCAGGCGGCAGCCATATCAGCCAGCATACCGGCATCCTGACCGAAGATCAGGGTGTAAACCCGCAAGATCGAGTACAAGCCAACCTTGGTCATGATCGCGAACAGCGCGGCAACTGGCGCACTGGCCGCAGCGTAGGCACGCGGCAACCAGAAATACAGGGGGAAGAAAGCGGTCTTCAAGCCAAACACCACCAGCAGCAGCATGCCAGCGGCACCCACCAACGGCGCATCTTCGGCCCCCAGCTCGCGCACTCGCAACGCCATGTCCGCCATATTCAGGGTGCCGGTCACGCCGTACAAGGTGCCCACCGCGATCAGGAACAGCGCCGAGCCGGTCAGGTTGAGCAGCAGGTAATGCAGGCCGGAGCGCACCCGAGCCGAGCCCGCGCCGTGCAGCAGCAAGGCATAGGAAGCAATCAGGAGAATCTCGAAGAAGACAAACAGGTTGAACAGGTCGCCGGTCAGGAAAGCACCGTTGATCCCCATCAACTGGAACTGGAACAGCGGGTGGAAATTGCGTCCGGCAGCGTCGTCACCGCGAATGGCATACAACAACGCACCGCTGGCAAGTACCGATGTAATCAGCAGCAGCAAGGCACTGAGCCGGTCAACCACCAGCACGATCCCGAACGGTGGCATCCAGTTACCCAGGGCATATACCTGGGTGCCCTGGCTCGCCTCCACCAGCAGCAGGCTGGCCAGCAGGACCTGCACCAGGGTTGCCAGCAGCGCCAGTGCGCGCTTCATGTCCAGGCTGCCACGCAGCACCAGCAGCAGTGCGCCAATAAACATGGGCACCAGTACCGGCATAATTGGCAGGTGACTCATCAATGGTCTCCCTTGCCGTCAACGTGGTCGCTATCCAGTTCACCCTGGGCGCGCAGCGCCAGCACCAGCGCATAGGCGGTCATGGCAAAGCCGATAACGATAGCCGTCAATACCAGTGCCTGGGGCAGCGGGTCGGCATACACCTCGGCCTTACCCAGGACGGCCGGCGCTGCATCGCCAATTCGACCGGTAGCAAACAGGAACAGGTTGACCGCATAACTCAGCAGTGCCAGCCCCACTACGACCGGAAAGGTCCGCGCACGCAGCATCAAATACACACCGCAACTGGTCAACACCGCCAGTGCCACCGCATACAGCAGCTCCATCAGAAATCTCCTTCGCTTCTGCGCGTCTGGGGCAATTTGCCCAGATTGGCCAGAATCAACAGCGTGGCACCCACCACCGTGAGATAAACACCCAGGTCAAACAGCATGGCGGTTGCCAGCTCGATTTCACCCACCAGCGGGATATGGAAATGACCAAAGGCGCTGGTCAGGAACGGATAGCCAAAGGCCCAGCTACCCAGGCCGGTAGCGCCGGCAATCAGCACCCCGGCGCCAGCCAACCAGTGGTAATTCACCGGCCAGCGCTCAGAGGTCCAGGCCTCGCCGCTGGCCACATACTGCAGAATCAACGCCACTGAGGTAATCAGGCCGGCGATGAAGCCGCCGCCTGGCAAGTTATGGCCACGCAGGAAGATATAGAAGGAAATCATCAACGCCAGCGGCAGCAAGACGTGCGACAGGTTTACCAGCATCAGCAGGTCACCACGCTGTGCCCAGGGCTTACCAAGGCTGTCAGCCCCTGGCACGCGCAAGCGCAGGCCGTCGATCAAGGCATAGATAGCGATCGCGGCGATGGCCAGCACCGTTCCTTCGCCAAGGGTATCAAAGCCACGGAAGTCGACCAGAATCACATTGACCACGTTATGCCCGCCACCACCGGTAACCGCGTTGGCGAGGAAGAAGTCAGAGATGCTGTCGTAGGGGCGCGTCAACATACCAAAGGCCAGGGCACCGACCAGCAGGCCGCAACCACCGGCAATCAGCATGTCACGCCCCCGCCGCAGTGCCGAGGACTCGCGCGGCGTGCGGGCCGGCAGGAAGAACAGCGCCAGCATCAGCAGTACGATGGTCACCACCTCAACCGAAATCTGCGTCAACGCCAGATCCGGCGCCGCAAACCGGGCAAAACTCAGGGAAACCACCAAGCCAACGACGCTCAGCATCGTCAGCGACACCAAGCGCAGACGGTGCCAATAGACGGTTGCCAGCGCGCCCAGCATCATGATCAGGGCCGCAGCCAAGGTCACGCCATCGACCGGCGTCAGGGCGACCGTGCCCTGCAGCGATGGTAGCCGCCACAGCCAGTAGCCGCTGACCACCAGCGCGCTGAGCAGCAAACAGGTGAGATAGCGCTGCAGCGACGCATTCTCCAGCAGCAGCGTCAACCGTGCGGCGGCTCGGACCAAGGCCTGCACGGCTCGCTCAAACACCAGTTTGGCATCGATATCACGCTGACGCGCATACCAGGCAAACAGCGGGCGGCGAGCCGAATACACCGCGATGCCCACCAACATAGCGACAAAGCTCATCAGCAGCGGCAGGTTAAAGCCATGCCAGATGGCCAGGCTGTAATAAGGCAGTTCCCCGCCAACGGTTGCCGAGGCAGCAGAGGCAAGCAGCCCAGCTACCGTAAAGCCAGGCGCTAGACCAACCGCAAGACACATGGCCACCAACACCTCTACCGGCACCTTCATATAGCGCGGCGGCTCGTGAGGCGGGTATTTAGGCAGGTTGACTGGCTTGCCGTTGAAAAACACATCGTGGATAAAGCGCAGCGAATACGCCACCGAGAACACCCCGCCCAGGGTGGCGCCTAGCGGAATCAGCCAGCTGAAACTGCCGAGCATGTGCTGCTCCAGCGTCTCGGTAAAAAACATTTCCTTGCTGAGAAAGCCATTGAGCAACGGCACGCCCGCCATCGCCGAAGCCGCCACCATCGCCAGCGTCGCGGTGTGCGGCATAAAGCGCAGCAAGCCGTTGATGCGTCGCATGTCGCGGGTCCCCGTCTCATGGTCAATGATGCCGGCAGCCATGAACAGCGAGGCCTTGAAGGTCGCATGGTTGATGATATGGAACACCGCTGCCACCGCCGCCAGCTGGGTATCCAGGCCAAACAGCAGGGTAATCAGGCCCAGGTGGCTGATCGTTGAGTAGGCCAGCAACCCCTTAAGGTCGTGCTGAAACAGCGCGGTGCAGGCGCCCACCAGCAGCGTGGCCATGCCCGCGCTGCTGACCAGATAGAACCAAAGATCAGTTTCTGCCAGCGCCGGATACAGGCGCGCCAACAAAAACACGCCGGCTTTGACCATGGTCGCCGAGTGCAAATAGGCCGAGACCGGGGTTGGCGCCGCCATTGCATGGGGCAGCCAGAAATGGAAGGGAAACTGCGCCGACTTGGTGAACACCCCCAGCAGCACCAGCACCAAGATCACCGGATAGAGCGCGTGCTGCCGGATCTGTTCACCAGCGGCAAACACATCGGTCAGCTCGTAACTGCCGACCACCTGCCCCAGCAACAGGACACCGGCCAGCAGCGCCAGACCGCCAGCCCCCGTTACGGCGAGCGCCATGCGTGCGCCCTTGCGCGCGTCGGTCGAGTGCGACCAATAGCTGATCAGCAGGAAGGACGACAGACTGGTCATCTCCCAGAACACCATCATCAGCAACAGGTTTTCGGACAGCACCACGCCGAGCATGGCCGACATGAACAACAACAGATAGCAGAAAAAACGACCCATCGGGTCGCGCTTGGAAAGGTAGTAACGGGCGTAAAGTATGACCAGCAGGCCGATGCCCTGAATCATCAGCGCAAAGAGAAAGCTCAGACCGTCAAGACGAAAGCTGATGTTCAGCCCCAGGTCCGTCAACCAGGGCCACGACTGGATCACCGCCTGCCCGGCGAACACTGCGTCGGCATGTTGCCATAGCAGCACCAAGCCGATCACCGGCGCGACCATGGTCATCGCCGCACACAGCGAGCGCCCCTGATTATTGAACAGCAGCGGCAGCAGGCTGCCGAGTAGCGGAAGAATGACGATCAGCGCCAAGGTCATGCGGGACTTACTCCGTTAATGGCCAATGCGGCTATCACAGGCAAGCCCACTCCCTAAACAATGGCCCGCGCGCAATAGCGCAGGCCATTATAGAGGCAAGGCCCTGCCCCCGATCAACGCAAGCCGCTGAATCCGTTACAAAATGCGTAGTCCGCGGGGCCTGCAGGGCAGCGCGGGCCATGCGCGCTGCCCCTTGGCAAGGCTACTTCACCACTCGCGACTGGCCATTCACCGTCATGATACGAACACGCTCGCCCGGCGCAAAGCTCACCCCTTCCACCGCTTCCTGCACGTAGGCGCGGGTGTAGCCGCCGTCTTCATTGACAGTAATCTCTACGCCCTGCGTACGGGTAATGCCTTCCTCGGCGGCGGCGCCAGCCATACCACCGGCCAGTGCACCCACGATAGCCGCGATGGTGCTACCGCGCCCGCCACCGACGGAGCTACCGGCCACGCCGCCAATCGCAGCACCGGCAGCCGGACCAATGATGGTTTTGGTGCCTTCAATCTGCACCAGACGCACCGACTCCACGGTGCCCATACGGACCGTCTGCGGCGCGCGTGCATCCTCACGACTGTAAACGTCGCCAGTCAGCGACGACGCACAACCACCTAGCGCCAACAGCGCACCCAACACCACGATTGCAACAGACTGCTTTTTCATCTCACCCACCTCGCTGAAATCGACCTGCAGCGCCTTAAAAAAGGCGCCACGGTCGGAAGCCGATACCACTACGTTCTTTGACAACCATTGATCGGAAAATGATCAATTCGGGTCGAAATCAATCGCGCTCTGGCATAACATCGGCCGCGCTTATGAACCGGCGCTCTGAAACACCCAGCGCCACGTCATTTCCTATTTGCGTTTCGTCGTAACCTATAAATACAAAAACCAGCTGGTTGCCCGAATCCGAGACACCGGAGGTACTGCCGTGTTCCCACTACAGGCAGCCTGGCTGTATTACTTGGAAAACCCGGCGCTGGTGCTCAATGCCCTCGCCCTGTTCTTTGCCGTCAATGGCAGCTGGCTGTGGATTGCCACCCAGCTGCGCAGCAGTCTGGGCCGTCAGCGCCTGGCCACGCTGCCGCCCAGCGAGAGCGACCTTGGCCAACACCGCGATCAGCGCATCAACCGCCTGTTTTACAGTGTAGGCGGCCTCTGCCTTGGCTTGGCCACAGTGCTGACGCTCACCAGTACCCAGTTCTGACCTTCAGCCCTGTTCCAGCACGCGTAGATGGCTGCGTACAGGGTTGGCGTACTGCAGTAACCAGAACGGCCGCAGTGCCTCGGGAAGCGCGTCCAACCGTGCGGTGAAGCGCTGTTGCTCCTGCGCCAGTTCCAGCGCAGAAAATCCGTCTCGCCAACCTGCCAACGCCGCCGGCAACGTGTCTTGTTGCTCAAAGGCTAGGTAGTTGGCTGCATACAAGCGATAGTTACCAAGCACCTGCCGGTCGACCTCGGCCACCACTGCTCGCGCATCGGCCATGCCCGCGGGCAACGGCGTGCCAAAGGCCACGTGCACTCTCCCCTTGTAACCGGTCAGCCCCATGGCGATGGAGCGATCGTCCTCTCCGGCCTCCTTGGCATAGGCGCCAGTGCGAGCACGCTGTTCAAGCTCGCGAGCCTTCATGCCGTCGCACGGGTCCCATTCGTAGGAAATGGACACTGGCACCATATTCAGCGAGGCAATCACCTCGTCGAACGGCTCACTCTTGCGGCTCATGCAAAACATTTTGATGATCGCCGAGTCGGTCTCATCCAGCCCGTCCTTGGCGCGCCCCTCAGCCTGGGCAATCCAGATGGATTCACCTTCGGCGATAGAGTGGCTGATATAGGCAGACAGGTTCTGATAGGCCTGCAGCTTTTCGCGCCGCCCGGTCAACGAGCGATGCACGATAAAGCTTTTGTTCAAACGCATCAGGTCGCTGACAAACGGGCGTTGCAACAGGTTGTCGCCAATGGCGATACGCGGCGTCGGGTGGCCAGCGTGGTAAAGCGCGTAATTGACGAACGCCGGGTCCATCACGATATCGCGATGATTGGCAATAAACAGGTGCGGCTGCGTTGGACTGAGCTGGTCCAGCCCGCTGTAAGTGACGTCCAGCGTGCTGCTTTCGATCAGGCGGTCAAGGTAGGGTTCGAGCCGGTGCTGCAGATCATCCACCGTTGCCACACCACGCGCCTCGCGACGCAATGCGGCCTGCACCAGGCGCCGACTGAGGCCCGGCAGCAGGCGATTGATACGCGGCAGGCGATAAGCCGCCAGCATGCGCATCAGTTCCTGGTCGGCCAGCAGCCGTTGCAGCACGGCCGGCACTTCAGCATCGTTATAGGGGCGGATACCCTCAAACTCGCTCATGTCACCCTCTGAGTCTTGTCGTCAGCCGCGCATTATGCGTCGGCGACTGCGGTTTCGCCAGATTGACGATGCAGCTACACTTCGTGTCACACCCCGAATGTATGGAGTATTCACAGTGCAGGCGCTGGAAGAAGCCAACCTCGCTTGCCCCCACTGCGGCGAGCCCATCACCCTGCTGCTGGACCTGACCGGCGGCGCACAATCCTACGTCGAGGACTGTCAGGTCTGTTGTCAGCCGATCTTGGTCAATCTGTGGATTGACGAACACAGCGACGAAGTGCACATCGACCTGCGCCGGGAACAGGACTAAGCATGCAGCGCGTTTACAGCCCGGCCGATCTTGCCGAAGCCAACCTGCTATCGGGCATGCTGGCAGCCCATCACATTCGCAGCCACATCAGCGGCGGTTACCTGCAAGGGGCGATCGGCGACCTGCCGGTACACGACCTGCTTGGACTCTGGGTCGAGGATGACGACCTGCTGCGCAGCCAGCAACTGATTCACGACTACCTTAGCGCCAGCCCGCTGAATGATGAAGATGAGTGGCAAGGCGCCGGGGAGCCACAAGCATGAGCGGGCGTCTGGCCCAGTTCAGCCCACCCCATAGCCAACTGCCCGCCGACTGGAAACCCAACTGGAATCTGGCACCGGGCAAGCCAGCGCTGATCCTGCGCAAACAGGCCGGGCAGATGGAGTGCGTGCAGGCGCTGTGGAATTTGACTCCGGGTTGGCTCACCGACCTCAGCCGCGCGAGCTTTTCTGCGCGCGCCGAATACCTGCATGAGAAACCGATGTTCCGCCAGGCATTCGCCCAACGGCGCTGTCTGATCCCGGTCGACGGCTACTTTCTCTGGCTGC
Source organism: Pseudomonadaceae bacterium UBA836 (assembly GCA_002296055.1). GTDB lineage: Bacteria > Pseudomonadota > Gammaproteobacteria > Pseudomonadales > Pseudomonadaceae > Halopseudomonas. The sequence continues at coordinate 30,109 of DBHE01000194.1, read as the reverse complement.
AGCAGGGCGCCCGCAAGCAGCCCTGGTATCTACGTCGAAAGGAAGGCGGTCTGGCGCTGGCGGGCCTGTGGGAGAGATACCAACTCGATGACGGGCAGTTCTGGGACAGCTGCGCGCTGATCACCGTACCCGCCAAGGGGCTGGCCAGCCGCTTGGGTGACCGCATGCCCGCCGCACTGAACAGCGGCGAACAGGCGATCTGGCTGGCCGAGCGCACCGCCGTCAGCGCCTTGCAACCCTTGCTGCTGAACGCCGAGGGGCGCATCGAGATGACCTACCCGGTCAACCCCGCCGTAAGCAACCCGACCACCGCCGGGCCGCATTGCTGCAACCCGAGCGGCCCCGCTCAAACCTTGAACTGATTAATCAGGCGACGCTGATGCTCAGCCAGCTTGGTCAGTGAGCCACTGGCCTGCGAGGCTTCATCAGCTCCCTTGGCCACCGCCTTGGCCACGGTATCAATGGTGGTGACGTTGCGATTGATATCCTCTGCCACCGCGCTCTGCTGCTCGGCTGCACTGGCAATCTGATTGTTCATATCATTGATTACCGACACTGCCTGCGTGATAGACGTCAGCGCCGCGTCAGCCTCCTCGGCCTGCAGCACGCTTTGCTCGGTGCGGTTACGGCTTTGCTCCATGACCTTGACGGTGTCACGGGTGCCATTTTGCAACTGCTCGATCATGGCCTGAATCTCGGCCGTCGAGTTTTGCGTTTTCTGCGCCAGGTTGCGGACCTCATCGGCCACCACCGCAAAACCACGTCCCTGCTCGCCGGCCCGCGCTGCCTCGATGGCTGCGTTAAGCGCCAGCAGATTGGTTTGTTCGGCGATGCCGCGGATGGTGTCGAGGATGCCGGTGATGTTCTCGCTGTCACGGGCCAGCGCTTGCACGCTGTCTACCGCACGCTGGATATCCTGCGACAGGCTCTGAATGGCCTCAGAGGTTGCCTTGACCACCTCACGACCATGGCTGGCCGAGCCGTCGGCGTTGTGAGCGGCACTGGCAGCCTGCGAGGCGTTACGCGCCACATCCTGCGCAGTCGCCGTCATCTCGGTCACAGCGGTAGCGACCAGGTCGATCTCGTTGAGCTGACGCTGCACACCATCGTTGGTACGCATGGCGATATCGGCCGTGTGCTCAGAGGCATCGGTCACCTGCTGCACCGAGCCCACCACCTCACGAATCATGCCCTGCAACTTGTCGAGAAACGCATTGAAGCCGCGAGCGATGGCGCCCAGCTCATCCTCGCGGTCAACCTCCAGACGCTTGGTCAGATCACCGTCTCCCTTGGCGATGTCGTCCAGCATAGCGACCAGCGCCCGCGCCGGGCGCGCCAGGCCATACCCTACCAGCACCATAACCACCACGCCGGCTACCGCGACCAGCAGCCCGATCAGGGCCAACCACAGGGTGTTGGCCTGGCGCTGGTCATTCAGCTCGGATTCCATCTGGTTAAAGCCCGCCATGGCGACATCGAGTGGCAGGCTGATCAACAATGCCCAGCGCGTTTCAGTTTCCCCGAGCGACACCGGCATGCTCAGCTCAATGCGCCCGGCCGCCTCGTCAAGCAGGTACGTCGGCTCATCACCCAGCCCGTTCAAACGCTCCAGCTGCGCCGCACTCAGCACCCGATCGGCAGGGTCGCCGGGTTGCGCGTCATCTCCGGTGTAAGCGACCAGACGACCAGCAGCGCTGACCAGCACCTGCTGTCCTGCACCATCGTAGAGATCCTGGTTGTTGCGCTGCAGCAGCTGCTGCAGAAAATCCATCGACAAGTCCGCACCCGCGACCCCCATAAACTCACCGTCTGCGATGATGGGCACGGTGAATGACGACAGCAATACGGTGCGTCCGCCCACTTCATAGGGGGCGGGCTCAATCACACAGGCCTTCAGCGTCTCGCGCGGGCACAGGTAGTACTCCCCGGCACGCACACCGTTTTCCAGCAGGTCATTACTTTCCATGTTGCCGAGCGGTTCGATCGCCAGGCTGCCGTCATCATTGCGATACCAGATCGGCATGTAGCGCCCGGTACCATCGTAGCCATCGCTTTCAATGCCAACGAAAAAGCTGTCCAGGTTGTCCAGCGAGTTGGGCTCCCAGCCCACGTAGGCATCCCACAGCGAGGTGTTCTGCTCCAGCGTCATGCGGATGACCCGGGTCATTTCTTCACGCCCCATCATCAGCGCCGGCATGCCATCGTCCTGGATTTGCCCCAGCAAACTGTTGAGCTGGGCCAACTGCGCTGCCACGGTCAGCGGGTATTCCAGCCGCTGCTGGATGCGCGCCTGCTGGCCACGAGCAATCGCCATCAAGCGATCCTCAATCAGGTTCTCGGCCAGTCCGTGACTGCGCTCCTGAACCAACGCCTGGCTGCGCTCGGCAGAATAGAGCGAATACAGGGTCATCACCCCAACCGCAATAAACAGGCAGGCACCGGCCAGAACGGCGATGGACAGCTGAATGGACCTGAATTTCATGAAATACCTCTATCCGGGGCAGCAGGGCGTCGAAAGATACCGCTTCAAGGGGTGTATCGGCCAGCGAGGAAAAATCTGCAGTGTTGTGAATACTTTGAGCGTTTACTGCGGTCCAACCTCCTGAGCTGTCACTGCCCAGGCCGTACGCAGGGAGCAACGGCAGCTGCGGCTGGATGATTCCGGCAATCCCAACTTTCGTCAGGAGCATAGATCATGAACAAAGCATTAGTGATTCTGCTGTTTGCGCTGTTTGGTGCCGCAGGACTGACTGGCTGCAATACCGTAGCCGGCGTCGGTGAAGACGTACAGGCGGTGGGTGACGGCATTCAGGATGCCGCCGACTGATGTCGTGCAACCAGCCCCGCCCCGATCCCGGAGCGGGGCTGGCCATCTATTGCAGCGCGCACCGTACAGCCGGCACCACAAGTAGCCACGCGTGCACAAAACGTGACAGCGGCAACACAGGTAGTTTTTCAACAGCCCGCCCGGGTCTGTTACCCTTTTGCCACGACACCGGCGCCGCGCCCGCTAAACGCAGCGCAGCCCCCGATACCTGATTACCCAGACACCAAGGAAGTATCTGCCATGCGACTGCGTTTCCTCCTCTGCCTACCACTCGTTGCGCTGGTTGGCTGCCAGAGCGTTCAGACCACCCAGGGCGGTAACGTTGGGGTTAATCGAACCCAGTACATGATGAGTGGCCTGTCATCTGACGAGGTCAACCAAATGGCGGCCGAGTCTTACCAGGAGACCCTGGCAGAAGCCAAGAAACAGGGGCTACTCAATACCAACGCCGCCACCGTACGCCGGCTCAACAGCATTGCGGCCAAGCTGATCAACGAAGTACCGCACTTCCGCCCGGACGCCAGTAGCTGGGATTGGGAAGTAAACCTGATCAAGAACGACCAGCTCAACGCAAGCTGCGCCCCTGGCGGCAAGATTCTTTTCTACTCCGGCATCATCGACCAGCTGGAGCTCACCGATGCCGAAATTGCTCAGATCATGGGTCACGAAATTGCCCACGCGCTGCGCGAGCACGGCCGCGAAGCCATCTCCCGCGCCTACGCAACGCAAATGGGCACGCAGCTGGCCGGTGCCCTGCTGGGCTTGGGCGAGGGCGGCAACCAGGCCGCTCAGATGGCCGTACAGTACGGCCTGACCTTGCCCAACAGCCGTTCAAACGAAAGCGAAGCCGACCTGATCGGTCTGGAACTGGCAGCCCGCGCCGGCTACGACCCGAAAGCCGCCGTCAGCCTCTGGCAGAAGATGCAGGCAGCCTCTCAGGGTGAACCGCCAGCGTTCATGAGCACACACCCCTCCTCTGCCGGCCGCATTCAAGCACTGCAGGCCGCCGCACCTCAGGTACAGGCGCTGTACGAAGCGGCCAGATAAACACCTTTCGGCCGGCGAGCCAACCCAGGCCCGCCGGTCGGAAGCACGCAAATACGCTGGTCAATTGCTGCAATATCGGTAGAATTGCGCGCCGTTCATACCGAACGACATGGGTTCCCTCACCCCATTTGACAAAACGGCGGACCAACCGGTCCGAATCGTAAAAAGGACAGACCATGACCGCACTTACGTCCGGCATGCAGCGCCGCGCGCTTGCACTGCTGATCAGTTTTCACATCGCTATCATCATCGCCAGCAACTATCTGGTGCAGTTGCCGATCACCCTGTTCGGTTACCACACCACCTGGGGCGCCTTCAGCTTTCCGTTCATCTTCCTGGCTACCGACCTGACTGTGCGCTTGCTCGGCAAACAGGCTGCTCGCCGCGTCATCGCCCGCGTTATGCTGCCGGCGCTCGTGGCCTCCTACGTGGTGTCGGTGGTGTTTCAGGAAGGCAGCTACCGCGGCATCGACGCGCTGCTGTCGTTCAACGAGTTTGTGTTGCGCATTTCACTGGCCAGTTTTGTGGCCTATGTGCTGGGCCAACTGCTGGACATCCAGGTGTTTGATCGCCTGCGCCGCATCAAGGCCTGGTGGATTGCGCCAAGCCTGTCGACCGTACTCGGCAACCTGGCCGACACCTTCGCGTTTTTCTCAGTCGCCTTCTGGCACAGCAGCAACCCCTTCATGGCCGAACATTGGGTTGAAATTGCCACAGTGGATTACGTCATCAAGCTGATCATCAGCCTGCTGCTGTTCCTGCCGCTGTACGGTGTGCTGCTACGCAGCCTGCTCAACCGCCTCGGCGGCCCAGCGACTCCTAGCGCGGCCTGAACCAAACCCGGCTGCCACTCACGGCAGCCAGCCAACGAAGCCCAACAGCAGACCTGCTGCGCCACACAGCAGCAGCGTCTGCAGGGCCGTCCAGCCACGCCAGAACAACGCGATCGCCGCCACCACGGCAATGCCCAAAGCCAACCAGTCAGGGCCCACGCCCTGGGGCATGAAAACGTGCCAGGCAAAGAACAACGCCAAATTCAGAATCACCCCAACCACAGCCGCACTGACCGCCGTTAAAGGCGCGCTAAAACCCAGCTCGCCGCGGGTTGCCTCAATCAACGGCGCACCGCCCAGTACAAATAGAAACGAAGGCAGAAAGGTAAACCAGCAGACCAACAGCGCCGCCAGCGCGCCGCCAGCCAGCAGTTGATCCGGCCCCAGTACCTGCCCCAGATAGCCGCCGACAAAGGCCACAAAAGCCACCACCATAATCAACGGCCCCGGCGTACTCTCGCCCAACGCCAGGCCATCGATCATCTGCAACGGCGACAACCAGCCGAACTGCACCACCGCGCCTTGGTATACATAAGGCAGCACCGCGTAAGCACCACCAAAGGTCAGCAGCGCCGCCTTGGTGAAAAACCACGCCATCTGAGTCAGGGTGCCGTCCCAGCCAACAGCCGCCGTCAGTATCAGCATCGGTAAACACCAGAGCACAGCGCCCAGCAAAATCAGGCGCGCCAGACGCAGCCGGCTGAAACGCGCATGCTCAGGGGTGGGTGTATGATCATCAATCAGCGCCGGCGCAGCGTCCGAGGCGACAGCCGCGCTAGCGTCGTTGGAGAAGGCGGCCGGACGCCAGCGCGCGCCCAACGCGCCAGCTAGCGCCGCACCCAGCACGATCAGCGGAAACGGCACACGCAGGAAAAAGATGGCAGCAAAGGCCAGCGCCGCGATAGTCCATAACCAGCGATTGCGCAGTACCCGGCCGCCGATGCGCCAGGCCGCCTGAAATACCACAACCACAACCGCGGGCTTGATGGCGTAGAAGAGCCCGGCCACCAAGGGTACCTGACCGAACACCAGATACACCCAGGCCAGCAGTATCAACAGCAGCATGGAGGGCACAATGAACAACAGTCCGGCCGCCACACCACCCCAGGTGCGGTGCAGCAGCCAGCCCAGATAGGTCGCCAACTGCTGCGCCTCAGGGCCCGGCAGCAGCATGCAGTAGTTCAGCGCATGCAAAAAACGCCGCTCCGACAGCCAGCGACGCCGGTTCACCAGCTCCTCGTGCATCAGGGCAATCTGCCCGGCCGGGCCACCAAAGCTGATAAAGCCTAACTTCAGCCAAAACAGCAGCGCCTGGCGCAGCGACGCCTGCGCCACTGACTGCCCTGCGGCCCCGGTCCGGGATGAATCCATACCAGCGTCTCTCCTGTTCTCAGCCACCGTTGGCACTAGCGCGCCAATGGCCATGGAGCATGCCAACCTCAGATTGCAACCTGATTGCAATCTGACTGAAAAATAGCGCTAGCGGAATATCCTTGGCAGAGGCATTATTTCGCCATCGCAGGCACTGCCTCGCGGCCCTCCTGCGGCATGGATGCCCCGATACTCTGCCCCGTTTCTACCCATTTTCAACGACGCCCCGCTCAGGCGGACCCGCGCGCCAGCTGCCCGTGCACTGAAACACCCAAGAGAATCACCCACAAAAAGGAAGTACTTGATGTTAACCAGGAAACTGCTGTTCTCTGCAGTACTTATTGGCGCCGTTATGGCCACCGGTTGTGCCAGCATCAACAAGGCGCCCAGCGCCATGAACACCGAAGCCAAGCAGTTCAACACCCACCCTGATTACGCGCAGATTTACGTCTATCGTAACGAAACCTTGGGCGCCGCACTCTCGATGCCGGTATCGGTGAATGGCAAGCAGGCAGGCACCACCGGGCCCAAGTCATTCTTCCGTTTCCAGCTCGAACCGGGTCAGTACACCATCAGCTCGCAAAACGGCGCGTCGTCGCTGTTGCTCAATACCGAAGCGAACCGCAACTACTTTGTCTGGCAGGAAGTAAAAATGGGGCTGGTCTCCGGCGGCTCCAAGCTGCAGGTTGTCAGCGAGCAACAGGGCCGTGCTGGTGTTCAGCAGTGCACCCTGATCAAGAGCAACCTCTGAGGTTCCAAGCTGTAGACCGGCAGCACACAAGGCTGCCGGTCGCCATGACACTAGACTTCGGCGTCTTGCCGGGTAATCTCGCGTAACGCCTGCACCAGATAATCCGGCTCCTGCGCGCCCGAGATCAGATAGCGGCCGTTGATCACAAAGGCCGGCACGGACGAGATACCGGCTTGCTGCCACTTTGCTTCATCGGCGCGCACGATATCGACAAAGCGATCACTGTCCAGCACCTGCTCAGCCTCGGCAGCATCCAGCCCTGCCGCGCGCACAGCCTCCAGCAATACGTTTTTATCGCCGACGTTCTTGGCTTCACCAAAGTAGGCGTCGAACAACGCCTGCTTCATCGCCGTCTGCCGTCCGTGCTCAGCGGCCCATTTGACCAGCCGGTGCCCATCAAAGGTATTGGCGGTATTGCGTTCCTGCATGCGGGTAAAGTTCAGCCCCAGGTCGGTAGCAATACTGATCATGTTGTCTTGCGCCGCCCGCATCTCGGCTTCTGTGCGGCCGTATTTGCGCGATAGTGCCTCGACGATCGGCATGGGCTGCTGATTCGGGTCCGGGTTGAGTTCAAAGGCATGCCATTCAACCTGCCCTTCGATCTCGCCTTTGAGCGTGGTCAGGGCCTGTTCCAGGCGGGCGTAGCCGATGGCGCACCAGGGGCAGGCGATGTCGGAAACGATGTCGATGGTCAGATGTTGCATACTGGCACCAAGCGGTTTTTGAATGAACGCTCAGAATACACCCATACAGCCGCACTTTCATCGTCCATTTGCCGTTGTCAGCCCGGTCGCGCCTCCGCGTAGATGGCCTGAGCCCAAGCACACACAATCCGCTCAGCACCTTCTCGGTCTCGCCGGGGATACGCAGACGGTCAAGCTAGACACAAGTCGTACGACTGATCCTGCCGAGCTGGGCTATAGTGAGCGGTGGCCTGCCCACCTCAAGGGCGCCCATACAACAAGATTCAACCGTACAGGAGCCTCACCCCATGAGCGCAGCGATCCTTCTGCTGATCGGGCTGGTCATGATGTCCCTCGGGTACCTCGTTTACTCGCGTTTCATTGCCAAACACATTTATCGACTCGACCCGGACTTCCGCACACCGGCGCACGAGTTTGAAGATGGCATCGACTTTGTCCCGACCAACCGCTTTGTGCTCTGGGGGCACCACTTCACCTCTGTCGCCGGCGCCGCGCCAATCGTTGGCCCCGCTATTGCCGTGATCTGGGGCTGGCTGCCCGCTTTCCTCTGGGTGGTGATGGGCACTATCTTCTTCGCTGGCGTCCACGACATGGGCGCCATCTGGGCGAGTGTGCGCAACAAGGCCAGGTCGGTCGGCTCGTTGACCGGCGACGTGGTCGGCAAGCGCGCACGCAGCATCTTCATGATCGTGATCTTCCTGGTGTTGCTGATGGTCAACGCGGTATTCGCCGTGGTGATCGCCAAGCTGATGATGAACTTCCCCACTGCGGTACTGCCGGTGTGGGGCGCTATCGTCGTCGCTCTGATCGTCGGTCAGCTGATTTATCGCCGCATCGTCAGCCTGCCGGTCGTGTCGGTGATTGGCGTCGTGGCGCTGTACGCGCTGATCTGGGCCGGCCCCAGCGTGCCGATTCAGATGCCGGCCGAGGTAGCTGGCATGTCCGGCAACGCCGTGTGGATTCTGCTGCTGTTCCTATATGCCGGTATCGCGTCGGTCCTGCCGGTGTGGATGCTGCTGCAGCCGCGTGACTACATCAACGGCCTGCAACTGTTTGTTGGCCTGCTGATCCTCTATGGCGCCATCGCCCTGCTCAACCCGGTGCTGGTGGCCCCCATGATCAACAACGATGTGCCCGCCGGCACACCGTCGCTCTTGCCCTTGCTCTTCGTGACCATCGCCTGCGGGGCTATTTCCGGCTTCCACGGGCTGGTCGCCTCCGGCACCACGTCCAAGCAGTTGAACAAAGAAACCGACGCGCGCTTTGTCGGTTACTTTGGCGCCATCGGCGAAGGCTGCCTGTCACTGGCGGCCATTCTGGTGGCCTGCGCCGGCTTTGCCAGCCTGGCGGATTGGAAAGCCATGTACTCCGCCTTCGGCCAGGGCGGCGTAACGGCCTTCGTGCAAGGCGGCGCTTACGTTATCCACAACGGTCTGGGCCTGCCGGAAGTGACCGCTGCGACCCTGCTGACCGTGATGGCTGCGCTGTTTGCCGGCACGACCATGGATACCGGTCTGCGTCTGCAACGCTACATTTTCCAGGAGTGGGGTGAAATCTATAACCAGGAGTGGATGAAAAAGCCGCTGCCTGCGACCCTGCTGGCCATTGGCACCTGCCTGCTGCTCGCCTTTGGCGCGGGCGGTGCGGACGGTTCGGGCGGCATGATCATCTGGCCGCTGTTCGGCACCACCAATCAGTTGCTGGCCGGCCTGACCCTGCTGGTTATCACTGTGATGCTGGTGCACATGCGCCGCCCCATGTGGTACACCCTGCTGCCGCTGTGCTTCCTGCTGGTAATGACCGTACTGGCCCTGGTGCTGCAGCTCAAAACCTTCTTTGAGCAGGAGAACTACTTCTTGCTGGGCCTGGATATCGTGGTGCTGGTGGCCGCTATTCTGGTGGCGCTGGAGTGTGCCGCAGCACTGAAGCGCCACCGTGCGCTGGCGGCAGCCGAACAATCCGATGCCAACTAAGCGCGGCGAGAACTGGCGGGCCTGGCTGAGCCAGGCACGCTTCTTTCTTGAAGAAAGCTACAGCGCGCGCTATCGGGGCGCCATTGCCCGCAGCCGCCGAGACCATGATGACCTGTTCATGCTGCTGGTGTTTGGCGAGATGATGGGGGTGCCCAACCCCGCGTCCTATTACACGCTGGAGCTACAGCCACTGCTGCTGGAGCGCTTCCATGACTGGCACCGACGCATGGGCATGGAGCACTCGCCGCTGGACCATTTTCGCTGCTGCTGATCAGGAGACGCGTTATTTCATCCAACCTTTCCCACTTGCTTGACCGCCGCCTGATCTGGGTCGGCGGCAAGGGCGGCGTCGGCAAGACCACTGTTTCAGCGGCCCTCGCCGTGTTGGCTGCCCAGCGCGGCAAACGCTGCCTGGTGGTATCCACTGACCCTGCTCACAGTCTAGGCGACGTCTTTGCACGCAGCCTGGATGACAGCCCGCGCCGCCTTTTGCCCAACCTCGACGCCATGGAGATCGACCCGGACGCCGAAGTCGACGCCCATCTGGCGAGGGTTACCGAGCAGATGCGAAAACTGGCGTCACCCGACATGTTCAAAGAGCTGACCCGGCAGATGCAGCTGACCCGTCACTCACCCGGCACCCAGGAAGCTGCACTGCTGGAGCGCATCGCCCGGCTAGTAACCGCCCCTCCCGACGCCTACGACCTGATCATCTTCGACACCGCGCCCACCGGCCATACCCTGCGCCTGCTAACACTTCCCGAGGCCATAGCCGCCTGGACCGACGGCCTGCTCAGCCACAACCGCAAATCAGCCGAGCTGAGCAAGGTATTGCAGCACCTGACGCCGCGCAGCGGACGCGACCTGGCAAACCCCCTGTCCGACCCCAACGAAGACCAGCTCAGCGGGCTGGACAAACGCAGCCGCGATGTAGCCGACACCCTGCGCACCCGCCGCCGCCTGTTTCACCAGGCCCGTCGCCAGCTGGAAGACCCGGCGCTAAGTGGCTTCATGTTCGTGCTGACACCGGAGCGACTGCCCATTCTGGAAACCGAACGCGCGGTCATGGCGCTCGGTAACGCGGGAATCCCGGTGGTTGCAACCTTGGTGAACCGCGTCATTCCGACCGAAGCCGATGGCGCCTTTTTGCAGCGCCGTCGTGATCAGGAAGCCCAGTACCTGCAGCAGATCGAAACCGCCTTTGCGGCGCTGCCGCGCCCGCAGCTGCCCTGGCTGGAGACCGACGTGCAGGATATCCCCGCCCTTGAGCAGGTCGCTGCACTGCTGGCGGCACAGGGTTTCTAAGCGCCGCCAGCTAAACACGCCCTACTGCAGGCTAAGCGGCTGACCGGCCGCGCGGCGCACTTGCTGCCACTGCTCCAGTGTCTGCGCAGCTTGCTCGCCCGGCAGCGAGCCCAGGATCTCGAAATAGTCCTGACGCAGCGGGTCAGCCATCACCTCGGCGCGGGGCTTAATGCGCACGGCGTATACCGTTTGCAGATTCTGGTGATCAAAGGCTCGCCAGGTCTGGGTATCTTTCAGCAGCTGATAACTGTGACCCTCCAGAGCGCGAATCAGCGCCTCGCTGTCCAGCGAGCCCGTGCGGCTGACCGCATCCGCCCATTGAAAGACGATGCTGTAAGCGGAGGCCGCCGAGCTGGAAGGGTAGGTTTCGTAGCGCCCAACAAAGTCACTGACAAAGGCCTCACCGCGCTCATAGCCAAACTGCTGCGGCACATTCCACGCCCAGGGTACCGCCCCCATCACCCCAGCCATTACCGCCGGACCGGCCTGCTCTACCATACTCAGGGTGAGGTTGGGCACGACGATCTGCACGTCCTCAAAGCCGAGCTGCCGCGCGATGCCCATCGCCTTGACCATCTGTTCACCGAACAGCACCAGCACCAGCACGTCCGGCTCGGCTTCCTTGGCTTTTTGCAGCGCCTCGCGCAGCTCTCGCAGCGACGCATTCGGGAAGGACACCATGGTCGCGCCATGGGTTTCGGCAGACGCGGTATCGGTAAAGTGGCGCATCGATTGCTCAGTGCTATGCCCCCAGGTGTAGTCAGCGGTCACGTAGTAGTAACGCTTGCCGGCAAACTGCTCTTGCAATTGGGCCGACAGCACCCGCGCCGCCATCCAGGCGTTGTAGCTCTCGCGGAACATGTAGCGATGCCCGGCCGCACCGGTCGTGTCGTTGGAGTAGGTCAGCGTGCCGAAGTACAGCAGACCACGCTCGCGAGCGCGCTGCCCGGCCGCAATGGCTACCGCACTGGAGGCACCACCAAACAGCATGCGCGCCCCTTCGTCTGCCAGCTCGTCGACGTTACGTCGAGCACGCTCAGGGTTCGACGCCGAATCCCGCTCCAGCAACGTCAACGGCCGCCCCAGCACGCCGCCCGCCTGATTGATCTGCTCCACTGCCAGCAGCGCCCCACGCATCTGCATCAGCCCCTCCTGCGCATACTGCCCGGTGCGCGGCAGGTTCAGGCCAAGGGCGATAGGCTCGGCAGCGAAGGCAAAGTTGCTCCAGCAAAACAGCAAAGGCGGCAGCAGGCAGCGGGACAGGCGGGCAATAACAGAGCTCATGACGGACATCCTTGAATCGGCAGCACAAATTATGGATTTTGGGTTCGCAGAAGGTGCTGATCCAGGTCATAGGTAACACAGCAAGATGACAACCTGCAGTGTGCTTTGGTCGCACTTGGCGACCAGAGGCGGTGGTAAGGCCGACCAGTGAATGCTATACACAAGAGTTGACACACCACGGAAGGTAATGCCGATGTCGACCATCGACGCGACGCTTAGCAACGCCCACGCGATTCTTGCTGGGGCGCAGGACAAGATTGACCAACTGCGCAACATCAACCCGTTCTTTATTGACCTGTCACTGCGTGAAAATCCGGTGGGTGCGCGGGTTGGTCAGACCCTGCAAGACAAGCTGGCCATTCTGCCCAGGGTGCGTGAATTCGGTTTCGAGAGCATCCTGCTGGGCACACTCGACTACTCCATGCCAGATGAGCTGGAGGTCGACGACGACTTCATGATGTACCTGCGTGACCACCAGATCGACATGACCGGCTGCTATGCCTTCACCGACATCGGCCTGGTCAGCGACACCGGCGAATTCACCCCCTCCCCCTCGATGCTCAAGCTGCGAGACTATCGCGTGCCCAATACCCTGCACGAGATTTACCTGAGCCCGGACGGTATGAGCGGCCAGTATGACTTTGCCACCTTGCGGCGCAGCCTGCCGGCCAGCATCGCCTGGCTACAGCAGAATATTCGCGGCGATCACGGCGATGCACCAAAGATTCTGATCAATGTCGTCGACGGCTGCGATGCCTTTGCCGAGAACCCGGACGAGACTATAGAGATACTGCGGCTCCTCGCCCAGCAACCGATCTTTGGTTTAAGCATGGAAGATGATCGCGGTACCTACCTGCCGTTTCAGGTTGGCGCTTTTGTCGCGGTGGCACGTAGCTGTTTGCCCAGCCCCCTGAAACTGCTGGTGCACATGCACGCCGGCGGCGGATTCGAGAACGCGTCGGTGCTGGAGGCCTTGCTCAATGGCGCTGACGGCGCCTGGGGCGGTCTGCCCAAGCGCGCCGCCATCATCGGCCACGCCTCGCTGGGCGAACTGATTGCTAACCTGGTACGGGTCGGCAACCCGCACATGACCAACACCTACCAGCTGAACCAGCTACTGCCCCTGGCCACCGGTCTGCAGATGCTGGACGAAGAGGAAGCAGTGCCAGACGACCTGCCTATTCTGGGTCACAACGCCTATCGGCTGCCGCTCAGTTTCTTCCGCCAGCGGCCTGATCGTTTTATGGACCTGATTCCAGAGGCCATCGGCGGCACCTATCGCTATCGCATCTGCCCCGTAGTCAGCGACTCGGCAGTGATTGCCGGGCGTCTGGCAGAGGTCACCGGCGAGCAACCAGACAACTTCACGCAGCCCATTCTGGAGCAAATGATCCGCCTGATGCGGCGCGAGCTGCGGGCCGGCGAGCGTATCGTATATGACCAGCCAGAACAGCTAATGGCGCTGTACCAGCGGGCACTGCACAGCCTCGCGGACACACAACCGCCACAGTGACCGAGCACCATGGCCACTTGGCATGACACCTGCTACCTGTTATCAGTGACTAATTGACAACCTTGTCCAGAAGAGACGCCACCATGAGCGACATCGCGACCGAAATTGCCCAAGACAGCGCGGTGTATAAGACACTGCTGGAATCGACCAAGGCCATTCCATGGAAGATCGACTGGAAGACCATGGCATTCACGTACATTGGCCCGCAGATCGAGCACCTGCTGGGCTGGCGGCAGGACAGCTGGCTTAGCGTGGATGACTGGGCCACCCGGATGCACCCCGAAGACCGGGAGTGGGTAGTCAACTTTTGCGTGTCTCAGTCACAGTCCGGGACGGACCACGAGGCAGACTACCGGGCGCTGACCGCCGACGGAGATTACGTCTGGATACGCGATGTGGTGCATGTGGCACGGGACGAAAACGGCGAAGTAGAAGCACTCATCGGCTTCATGTTCGACATCAGCGAACGTAAGAAGACCGAAGAGAAACTCAAGGTCCTGCAGCGAGAACTGGAAGAATTGTCTTTCAAGGACGGTCTGACCGGCGTTGCCAACCGACGCATGTTCGACTCGATTCTGCAGCTGGAATGGACCAACTCCCGACGCACTGGTCAGCCTCTGTCGCTGATCCTGCTTGATATCGACTACTTCAAACAATACAACGATCACTACGGCCACATCGCCGGCGACGACTGCCTCAAGCGCGTTGCCAGAGTGCTTAGCGGCGCAGCCGCGCGCTCGCGGGACTTCTTTGCCCGCTACGGCGGCGAGGAATTTATTCTGGTGCTGCCGGAGACTGACGCCAAGGCAGCTGAGCGGGTCGCCGAGCGATGCCGCGCGCTACTGTTCAAGGAACAGATTGCCCACGCCACCTCGCCAGTGAGCCAGATTCTCACCATCAGCATGGGCATAGGCACGGCCGTGCCCAGCCAGCAGGACGATCCACGCGACTTCCTTGACGCAGTAGATCGTCGCCTTTATCAAGCCAAGCAGCAGGGCCGCAATCGCAGCATTACCATCAGCTAAAGCTGCAGCAACTGCCAGGCCGAGTAGAGCCCAAGCACCAGAAAGGCCAACGCAGTGACACGCCGAATCATCGCAAGCGGTAGTCGCTGGGCCGCCACCTGACCAAGCACAACCACCGGCACGTTGGCTATCAGCATGCCGAGCGTGGTGCCCATTACCACCCAGAGATAGGCGTCAAATTGCGCCGCCAGCACCACGGTTGCCACCTGAGTTTTGTCTCCCATCTCCGCCAGAAAGAATGCCACCAAGCTGACCAGAAAAGCGCCATAGCGACTGGCCTGCGGCGCCTCATCGGCGCTCAGCTTGTCAGGAATCAACGCCCAGGCTGCCACCACCAAAAACGACACTGCCAAAACGGCATGTTGCCAGGCGCCTGTCAGATAGTCGGCCAACAACTGACCCAACGCCCCGGCGAGCGCGTGATTGACGATGGTTGCAACGAGAATGCCCCAGATAATGGGCCAGGGGCGGCGAAAACGTGCGGCCAGCATCAACGCCAGCAGTTGGGTTTTGTCGCCGATCTCTGCCAGCGTAACAATCCCGGTTGAAACGAAAAAAGCGTCCACGGATTTTCCAACAGAGGGCGGGTTAGGTTACCAATGACACACGCGCACCCCCGCCCTCGGCTGGTACGTGTATGTCAAAGGTCTCGTCAAACCCGATACCGCACTGGGCGGTGGAGGGTCGCAAACGCCATGATCTGCGGATCAATTATGTTGACGTTTGCCCAGGCGCTTGCAAGGAGGCTACTCCCCTAAGACGGGCGCACTATAACGACTTGCTATCAGCCAATCAACCCGGCGCGACGGCCGAGTACACCTTGAAGCGGTTGTTCTCTCGCAGCACCTGGCACGGGCCGATATGCTCCTCGATCAGCGGCGGATAGCGCAAAAAGCCGTTTGCCACAATGCGCAACTCGCCGCGCGGCAGCAGGTTACGCGTGACCTGATTGAAGAAGCGCTCGGCAATGCTGGTGTCCTGGCGGATGCCGGTGTGGAACGGCGGATTGCTGATCACGGCCACAAAACG
>DBHE01000194.1:0-14068 GCA_002296055.1 Pseudomonadaceae bacterium UBA836 | reverse complement strand
GCCAGTGACTGCCCTGCGCAGTAGATTGCCAGCGCATCGATATCCACCAGCTCGAAGCGGCAGCCCGGATTGCGCCGGGCCATCGCCACTGACAGCACGCCTGAGCCACAGCCAAAGTCCAGCACACGACCTTCAGGCAGCGCCCGGTGCTCGGCCAACAGCAGCTCACTGCCTTCGTCCAGGCGGCCATGACTGAAAACCCCGGGCAGGCTAACCAGGTGCAGCGCCTGATCATCTACGGTCAGTTCATACTGCTGCAACCAGTCTTGCAGCTGGAACGGCGCAACCGGCTGGTCGACTACGACCCGCCAGAGCTGACAATGCCGCGCCGAGTCGAGCTTTTCAGGATGCGCACCGTAGCGGCCAAGCAGCTTCTCGGCACGGGTGATGCCGCCCTTTTTCTCGCCCACCAGATAGACCACCTTGCCCTGCGCCAGTAACGGCAGCATCTGCGCCAGCGCATACTCGGCGCGCTCAATCGCCTTGGGCATGACCAGAATCGCGGCATCAAGGTCATCGACCTGCGGGCACAGATGTGAGAACACCAAGCGGTCTTCTGGCAGCGCGCCGGCCAACCCGCGGGCGGCGGCGTAGTCCCAGCTCCACAGTGTCCAGTCAACGGATAGGCTGCGCGTCAGGCCATCGGCCGCAGGATTGACCAGCAGCAGGCGCCGACCGCTGAACAGCTCGGCGCTGCGCTCAAGAATCTGGCTGGTGTTGTCCATCGGGTTCTCCGCTGATCAAAGGGGCGCATTGTAAGGGATGTGATGATCTAAGGAAGCACTGATCAATTTCAGGTGCCGCGCGGCTTAGCGCGACGGGTGGGCTCGGCCTGCAGCGGATCATCGGGCCAGTAGTGCTTGGGGTAGCGACCCTTCATGTCCTTCTTCACCTCGGCATAACTGCCCTGCCAGAAACCAGCCAGGTCTTGGGTGACCTGCACCGGACGCTGGGCCGGCGACAGCAGATGCAGTTTCAGCGCTTGTCGCCCTCCGGCGATGCGCGGCGTATCGGCACTGCCGAACATTTCCTGCAAGCGCACCGCGAGCACCGGTGGCGTCTCGCTATAGTCGATACGAATTCGCGAGCCGGTCGGCACCGTCCAGTGGGTAGGTGCCTGTTCGTCCAGCTCCTTGGGCAGCGGCCAAGGCAGCAGCCCGGAAAGGATGCTGCCCAGTTCCAGATTGGCGAAGTGGGCGAGCCGATTGACCTTGTCCAGATAAGGCGCCAACCAGTCTTCTAGGGTAGCGAGCAAGGCGTCGTCCGACAGGTCGGGCCAGCGGCTGTCAGCAGCTTGCGCCAGATCCAGCTCGCGCAGCAGCATAACCCGCGCCTGCCATTGGCGCTGCTCCGGCTTCCACGGCAGCAGATTGATGCC
The DNA here is from genome assembly GCA_002296055.1 of Pseudomonadaceae bacterium UBA836. Lineage (GTDB taxonomy): Bacteria > Pseudomonadota > Gammaproteobacteria > Pseudomonadales > Pseudomonadaceae > Halopseudomonas. The sequence continues at coordinate 12,690 of DBHE01000194.1, read as the reverse complement.
CTGACGCCGCACCACATCACAGAGCGCACGCTGACGCTGCGCCGGCGCCACGTTCGGCAAAGCCTTGCGGCGCCAAACCAGCTCGCCGATCCGCTCTTGCCGTTCGGCCATCAGGGTCTCGCTGCGGCTGTCCCATTCAAGCGTATCGCGTACCTTGAGCATGCTCGGCTCCACCGCCAGCAAGCGCTCAACGTTCAGCTCGGCGGCCATGAAGATGCGCGCCTGGCGCTGCCCGCCCTGCCCGCCTAGTGCAGCAATCGCCAGCCACTCGCATTGCTGCAGGCGGTCAACGTCGGCAAAGCTGACAGAGCGGCCGTTGCCCAGACGGTAGTCTGAACCCGCAGGGCCGCGACGCTGGGCGACACGGTCCGGGTAGGCCAGCGCCAGCAAAACACCATGCCAGTCGTCATTCTGCGGGTCGCCCACCGGGTCGGTACACGGCAGTCGGCTCAGCAAACGTTTCCATTGCTCCACCAATCGCTTGGCCCGCTGCAGCGCGCCGCGATCCACATCCGCGCCGCGCGGGTCGTCAAACAGGCCAAGCCGGGCGCTTAGATCAGCGTTGTCGGCACGGCGCAGCAGGTCCCGCTCGTCCACCACGGCGGCAATGCGCGCGGCCAGCTCGCCCAGACCGAGGCGCTGCCCCTCAACCAGCATGTGCGCCAACCGGGGATGCATCGGTAAGCCAGCCAGCACGCGGCCATGGTCTGTCAGCTGCCAGTTGGCGCCATCGCGCACCAAGGCGCCCAAGCGCTCCAGCAGTTCGCACCCCTGCGCCAGCGCAGCTGCAGGGGGCGGGTCCAGCCAGACGAGTTCATCGGGTTGCTGCACACCCCACTGGGCTAGCTGCAAGGCCAGCGGTGCAAGATCAGCCTGCAATATCTCCGCCTCGCGCTGGGCGGCCAACTGCTCATGCTGCTGGGCAGACCAGAGGCGATAGCACACGCCGGGCTCCAGTCGTCCGGCACGGCCTGCACGTTGCTCCGCCGCTGCGCGGGACACCCGGCGAGTCTGCAACGCACTCATACCCGATAGCGGATCGAAGGCCGCCTCACGCGACAGTCCTGCATCCACTACCACGCGAATGCCTTCGATGGTCAAACTGGTCTCAGCAATCGCCGTGGCAAGCACGATCTTGCGCTTGCCTTGCGGCGCAGGCGCAATGGCGCGTCGCTGGGCTGCGAGGTCCAAGTCACCATACAGCGGGGTCAGCAGTATGTCGGGCTGATCGGCCAGAGCGTCTTCAAGCCGCGACAGTACCCGCCGAATTTCCGCCATGCCCGGCAGAAACACCAGTATGCTGCCCTGTTCTTCATCTGCTGCACGCAGCACGGTCTGCACGACTTCAGCGTCGTTGGAGCGGCCCAATGTGGCCGGCGCACCATAGCGAATGACCACCGGGTACTGGCGCCCTTCACTGGTGATAATCGGCGCGTCATCCAGCAACCTGCTGACCCCGTCGGCATCCAGCGTTGCAGACATCACCAACAGCTTCAGCGGCGGGTCGTCGCGCAGGTATTGCTGGGTTTGCACGCACAGCGCCAACCCCAGATCAGCATCCAAACTGCGCTCGTGGAATTCATCGAAGATCACCACGCCAACACCTGGCAGTTCCGGGTCATCCTGCAGCATGCGCTGCAAAATCCCCTCGGTAACCACTTCGATGCGAGTCGCGGCGCTGACGCGACTCTCCAGCCGGATGCGATAGCCAACGGTCTGACCAACCGGCTCACCCAGTAACTCCGCTAACCGTTCAGCAGCAGCTCTGGCGGCCAGACGACGCGGCTCAAGCAGGATGATCTTTTGTCCGGCCAGCCAGTCAGACTGCAACAATGCCAAGGGCACCTGGGTGGTTTTACCGGCACCCGGTGGCGCCTGCAGCACCACCGCATCGTGGTGGGCAAGCGCCTGCTGCAAGTCAGGTAATATCTGGAGGACAGGAAGTTCGGACATGGTTTGGCAACAACAGAAAATGAGCCGGCATTATAGCGGTGACGGGCTTTCCGTCATCCGCCGGGCCGCGCTATTCTTGCCAGCAGACATTCGCCACCCCGGAAGATAGACCATGCGCTTGAAACCCGTTGTTTCCCTCGTTCTGACCGGTACGCTGCTAACGCAACTGAGCGCCTGCGGCACCCTTTTCTACCCCGAGCGTCGCGGCCAGATCAGCGGTCAAATCGACCCCGGCGTGGCCATCCTCAACGGCATCGGCCTGCTCTTCTACATCATCCCCGGCTTGGTCGCCTTTGGCGTGGACTTTGCGACTGGCGCCATCTACCTGCCCAACGGCCGCTACAGTGTGGCGCCGGAAAAGCTGCAACCGGCTGTTGACGCCGACGGCCAGGTTGACCGCCAGGCGCTGCAAGGCATTTTGCAGCAGGAGCTGGGTCTGAACCTGCCGCTAGACAATGCCCGCCAGGTCGAGCCGGGCCCGCAAGAGCTTGCCCTGCTGGCACAACCGCCGCGCGCGTGAGCAACCCGACCATCAGCAGCGAGGAGCGCGCACGTCTGCTGCGTTTGGCAACACGCGCCTCGGTGGCCGTAGCGCTGCTGCTGATCGGCCTGAAAACGCTGGTCTGGCTGCAGACCGGAGCGGTCAGCCTGCTGGCCGGTCTGATCGACTCACTGATGGACGGCGCGGCCTCGCTGATCAACCTGATCGCGGTGGCCTATGCCCTGAAACCCGCCGACCGTGAGCACCGCTTCGGCCACGGCAAAGCAGAGGCGCTGGCAGGCCTTGCCCAATCCGCCTTCATCACAGGCTCGGCCTTGTTGGTATTGCTGCAGGGCATTGACCGCTTGCTGCACCCGGCACCTGTCGACGACGCCTGGTCAGGCATCGCGGTAATGCTGTTCTCGATAGCTGCCACCCTGGGGCTACTGGCGGTGCAGCGCCACGTTATCAGGCAAACCCAGTCCACCGCTGTTGGCGCCGACGCCCTGCACTACCGGTCCGATCTGCTGCTGAACCTGAGCATTATCGCGGCTCTGGTGCTGGCTCACCTGGGCATCCAGCGCGCCGATGCGCTGTTCGGTGTCGGCGTAGCGCTCTTCATCGGCTATGGCGCTGTTCGCATTGGCATCGACGCCGTCCAGATTCTGATGGACCACGAGCTGCCGGACGAAGTCCGCAGCGAGGCACTTGAGCTGGCGCGCAACGTCCCGGACGTAGTGGGCGTACACGACCTGCGCACCCGCCAGTCCGGCCAGCATTGGTTTATGCAATTGCATCTGGAGCTGCCAGCGTCGCTCACTCTGGCCCAAGCCCATGAGCGCGGTGAGCAAGTCCGCCTGGCCATCAGCGCACGCTTTCCGCAAGCTGACGTGCTGGTCCACAAGGACCCGGCCTAAAAAACAAAAAGGCGAGCTGCCTGCAGGGCAGCTCGCCTTTTATACGTCCCGTGCCATCCTCTTGGGGTGGTTCCTTGCTCCCTTGCCTTGTGGGCTGGGTAACCGGCTTGCCTCACACCTTCTGGATGCTGTGGCTCCGCTTCGCCTTGTGGACGTAGCGGTCTGGACGACCGGCTCTGGCTGAATCTGTTGAACATGGTATCGCGACCAGCCCGACATTAATTCCCTCTTTTTGCACAAATACTTGCCAAGTGCGCAACAAATCACTAAAAAACAACAAAACCCAGCAAAAAGGAAAAAATAATGGACGCGCTTCACCTCGATCGCTACGACCTGAAGATCCTCGCGGCCCTGCAACATGACGCTCGCATCAGCAATCAGGAGCTGGCTGAGCGCATCGGCCTGTCCCCTTCGCCCTGCTCGCGACGGGTCAAGCAATTGGAGGAAAGCGGGCTGATCCGGCGACAAGTCGCTCTGCTCGACCCCGCCATGCTGGGGCTGAAGCTCACCGCTTTCGTGATGATTGGCATGGACCGCCACACCCCAGAACGCTTTGCCGGTTTTGAGAAAGTGATTGGCCAGTGTCCGGAGGTACTTGATTGCTGTCTGGTCACCGGCATGGACGCCGACTACCACCTGCGAGTGGTCGTCCCTGATATGGAGCACTATCAGCAGCTGCTACTTGGCACCCTGACGCGCATCGAAGGCGTTTCCAGCGTGCGCTCCAGCTTTGTGCTCAGCCAGATCATCGGCAGTACCGAGCTACCGCTCAAGCATCTAGGGAAGCACTGATCAATTCCACACGCCCTCTGCGAGTGCTCAAGCGTGTAGCTGCAAGGCGCGATGTGCAGCCAATAGTGGTTCTATTGGCAAACAGCGCAACGTAGTAGATGCATGCTTTAGCGCTCGCCCTGCGGGGCGTTCAGGTTGGGCCGCATCCGGCTGGGCCCCACTCTGCGTTGTGACTTCTCGACAGGTCCCGACATGCCTTCGAAACCACGCCTTGATTGCAGCCCAGCCGGATGCGGCCCAGCCTGAACGCCAGAGGGCATGCGGAATTAATCAGTGCTTCCCTAGCCATGCACTGATTTATCACCGGCACGCCGGTATACTGGCGCCCCACTTTTAAGCCGGAGTCGCCTGTGACCTACGATCAGTTCGAAGCCATCGCCATGCCCCTGATGATTTTTGGCCTCGTTGCTTTTATGGGCTTTATCGTCTGGGATCTGGCAAAAAAATCCCAGGCCGGGCGCTGGGGCACCGCAGTGCTGTTTTTTGCCCTGGGCCTGGGTGTGCTGGCCTTTGTGATCAAGGAAGTGTTGATCATGGTGGTCGAACACTGACCAATTCAGCCGCTTTTCTGGCTGTTTTCCCCGCTGCCCCAAAGTCTGAATCCTGATTCACTAAAGATCTGCTGCACGCTCCTGCGCGACCGTGCAGCTCATCCAACAAGAACAACACAGGATTCAGTGCATGGCCTACCGCACCACCGCCCAGCGCATCGAGCGCGATCAGGCGCTGCGTGAACATATTCTCGACTGCGCCTTGCAGCAGGTTGCCGACAACGGCTTCGGCAACCTGACCATGAGCGGCCTGGCGCGCGCCGCTGGCGTCGCCACCGGCAGCTTGTACAGGCACTTTCCGGGCAAGGGCGCGCTAGCCGCCGATGTCTTTGTCAAAGCTACTCGCATCGAGCTGGAAACCCTCAAGCGCGAGTTTCAGCGCCCCGGCCGCGCAGTAGACCGCCTCAAGAGCGGCCTCACGCAGTTTGCCGCACGCGCCTGGCACAGCCGCCAACTGGCCTACGCGCTGATTGCAGAACCGGCCGAAGAAGAGGTCGAAACCCAGCGTCTTTACTACCGCCAAGCCTATGCCACCCTGTACAGCGCGCTACTGGTTGAGGGCAATGCCGATGGCAGCTTTGCCGTCGAAAACATCCCGCTGACCGCCGCCTGCGTGGTCGGCGCCATCGCCGAGTCGCTGGTCGGCCCGCTGTCACCACAGGCCCGTGCTGACCGTGAAAGCGGCCTGCCCAGCGAAACCCTGGAGGCCGTTACCCTGGCCATCATTCGCTTTTGTCTGCGCGCCATCAACGCCAAGGAGGTCCCATGACCCAACTGCATCAGTACGCCGAAACCCATGATGTGATCAATCAGGTACCGCCACTGGAAGGCATCAACCTGTACCGCGCTGACCTACCGCTGCAAGAGTGGGTACGCCGCTATCAGGGTGACTGGGCTGACGCGCAGCTCAACGCCTATGGCCAGCAGGCCGGCGACGCGCTGATGCGCGCAGGTTTTCTGGCCAACGAGAACAAGCCGGTCTTCAAGAGCCACGACCGCTATGGCCATCGCATTGACCTGGTTGAGTTTCACCCGGCCTACCACGAGCTGATGGCGGCCGGCATTGCCGCCGGCATTACCAGCGCACCCTGGACTGACCCGCGCCCCGGCGCGCAGGTAGCGCGCGCCGCCACCATGTACCTGCACAATCAGGCTGAGGCGGGCACCAGCTGCCCGCTGACCATGACCTTTGCCTGCGTGCCAGCCCTGCGCCTGCAGCCCGAGATTGCAGACCACTGGCTGCCCAAGATCCTGTCGCGCCAGTACGACCCGCGCAATTTGCCGATTGAGCAGAAAACCGGCGCCACCATTGGCATGGCGATGACCGAAAAACAGGGCGGCACCGATGTACGCGCCAACACCACCCGCGCCTACCCGGTCGGCGCGGGCGGCCCCGGCCAGGCCTATGAGCTGATCGGCCACAAGTGGTTCTGTTCGGCCCCCATGTGCGACGCCTTCCTCACTCTGGCCCATACCGACAAGGGGCTCAGCTGCTTCCTGCTGCCACGCCACCGCCCGGACGGCACTCGCAATGAATTCTACATACAGCGCCTGAAAAACAAGCTGGGCAACTGGGCCAACGCCTCCAGCGAGGTTGAGTACCGTGGCGCGCTGGCCTGGATGATTGGCGCAGAAGGCCGCGGCGTACCCACTATCATCGAGATGGTCTCGCTGACGCGCTTTGACTGCATGATCGGCTCCAGCTCGCTGATGCGTCAGGCACTGACCCAGGCCACACACCACTGCGCTCACCGCAGCGTAGGCACGCGGGTGCTGAACGAGCAGCCGCTGATGCAGAACGTGCTGGCCGACCTGGCGCTGGAGAGCGAAGCGGCACTCGCCCTGACCATGCGCATGGGCAAGGCGCTGGACCACGCCCATGACGATCAGGAAGACAAGTTTGCCCGTCTCGTCACCGCCATCGGCAAGTATTGGATCTGCAAACGTGCCCCCGGGATGATCAACGAAGCGCAGGAGTGCCTGGGCGGCGCCGGTTATGTAGAAGAGACCATCCTGCCGCGCCTGTACCGCGAAGCGCCGGTCAACTCGATCTGGGAAGGCTCGGGCAATGTTCAGTGTCTGGATGTACTGCGTGCGCTGTCCAAAGAACCTGGCGTGCTCGATGCGCTGTTTATCGAACTGGGCGACGGCCACGGCTCCAGCGCTCTGAAACAACGCATCGAACGCATCAAGCAGCAATTTGCCGACACCGACGACATCCAGTATCGCGCTCGTCAGCTCACCGAAGATGTAGCCACCGCGCTGCAGGCCAAACTGCTGCTCGAAGCCGGCAACAGCGCGGTGTCCGATGCCTTTATCGCCAGCCGCCTCGGCGAGCATGGCCAGGCCTACGGCACCCTGCCACGCGGCCTGGATGTCGAAGCCCTGGTGGCCCGTTCCACACCGGCAATGCTGTAGGAGCGCCCGATGAGCAGAACACAGCAACACATTGAAGAGATGGTGCGCAGCGGCTTTGCTCGTGCCCCGTTCCTCGGCGATCTGGGCGTCGCACTGGTGGCCTGCGGCCCTGGCTGGGTAGAAACCGAGCTACCCATTTTGCACCGCCACAGTCAGCAGAACGGCTTTGTGCATGCCGGCGTGCAGGGCACCATCGCCGATCACAGCGCCGGCGCCGCCGCTGCCACGCTGATACCCGACGGCTTCGCGCCGCTGACCGTCGAGTTCAAACTCAACCTGCTGCGCCCGGCCCTGTGCGACACCCTGCTGTGCCGCGCCGAAGTGCTCAAGCCCGGCAAGCAGATCAGCGTAGTCGAGGCCGAAGTTTACGCCCTGCAAGATGGCAAGAAGCGGCTGTTCAGCAAGGCCACCGTCACCATCGCCGTACTGTCAGCCGATGGCCTTGGCAGCTGACCAGCGCGTTGCAGTCAGCGCCGGGCAAATGGACAATGCCCGGCCCCACTGTCGCCAAACCTGACCAGGGAATGCCATGAAGCAAACGCCCCGCCCGCCTCGCTCGCGACCGCCTCAGCGCGCACGCCGCAAACCCGCGCCGCCGCCCGCCGAGCCACGTCTGATTGCCCTGAACAAGCCCTTTGACGTGCTTACCCAGTTCACAGACGGCGACGGCCGAGCGACCTTGCGCGACTTTGTCTCGGTACCGGGCGTTTACCCCGCCGGGCGGCTGGACCGCGACAGCGAAGGGCTGCTGCTGCTCACCAACGACGGCCGCCTGCAGGCGCGCATCACCGACCCGAAGCACAAGCTGCCAAAGACCTACTGGGTGCAGGTAGAGGGCGAACCCAGCGAGCAGCAGCTGGCGCAGCTCAGAGCAGGCCCGGAGTTGAACGACGGGCCCACCCGGCCAGCCGAGGTGACGCCAATAGACGAGCCTGACCTCTGGCCACGCAACCCGCCGGTGCGTTTTCGCAAGAGCGTACCGACCAGCTGGCTGGCAATCACCATCCGCGAGGGTCGTAACCGCCAGGTGCGCCGAATGACCGCGGCGGTGGGGCTGCCCACCCTGCGCCTGGTGCGCGTGCGGATCGGTGACTGGCAGCTGGCAGATCTGCAACCCGGCCAATGGCAGGAACTACCGCTGACCGACTAACGCTTTCATCACTCACAAGAACAACAGGATGACGACCATGAACATTCCCAAGCTGCTGGCGGTCAACGCCCGCAAATTCCCCGCCAACGAGGCGCTGATCACCGCCGACTGCCGGCTTAGCTGGTCCGAATTGCACGACCAGAGCCTGCGTCTGGCCGCCCACCTGCAGCAGCAATACCAGATCGCTAGCGGCGACCGGGTCGCGCTCTACATGCCCAACGGCTACAGCTGGGTGCTGGGTTACTTTGCCGTCATCAACCTGGGCGCCATCGTGGTGCCAATCAACGCACGGCTCACTGCCGCCGAGCTGGACTATATTCTGCGCGACTGCGACGCTCGCCTGGTGATTGCCCAGGGAGAGCATGCCGAGCGCGCAGCGCAACTGGTGCCCTGCCTGCGTCTGGACCAACCCGCCAAGCAGATCGCTGGCATGGAGGCCCGCTGGCTGGTTGCCGACATCGACAGCGAGCAGCCCTGCACCCTGCTCTATACCTCCGGCACCACCGGCAAGCCCAAGGGTGTGCTGTTCCACCACCATGCCCTGCTGACAGTCGCCAACGCCTCGGCGGTGGAAATGGATATGCGCCCGCACAGCCGCCTGCTGCACATGATGCCGTTGACCCATTCGGCGCCACTCAACGTCTTCTTGCTCGGCGGCACCTATGTCGGCGCCGCCCACGTGGTACTGCCGGAGTTTCACCCCACGCTTCTGCTCGACAGTGTTGAACGCGAACGCACAACTCACTTTTTTGGAGCACCGGTCGCCTTTCTGCTCACGGCACAACAGCCCGACATAGCCACACGCGACATCAGCTCCATGCAGTTCTGGGTTTATGGCGGCGGGCCGCTGTCGACCGAGCAGGTCGGGCTGATCGCCGAACGCATGCGCACAGACCGCCTGTACTGCGTCTATGGCCTGACCGAGGCAGGTCCGAGCGGCAGCATCATGATGCCCGATGAACACCAGACCAAGGCTGGCTCGATTGGCTGCCGCGGCGCCCTGCACACCGAATTGCGACTGGTAGATGAGCAAGGCCAAGCGATCGAGGGCGAAGGCAATGGGCAGATCCAGATTCGCACCGAGGCCATGATGCTCGGTTACTGGAACAAGCCCGAGGCCACCGCCGAGTGCCTGCACAGCGACGGCTGGCTTGATTCCGGTGACCTCGCCCGCCGTGACGCCGCCGGCTACTACTGGGTACTGGGGCGCGCCAAGGAGCTGATCATTTCAGGTGGCGTAAACGTGTACCCGCGAGAAATTGAAGAGATACTGGAACAGCACCCGAATGTGGCGGAAGTTGCGGTCTTTGGTGTGCCCCATCCGCAATGGGGTGAAACCGTCAAGGCCGCCGTCGTGCTGCGCGAGCCCGTAGCGGACCTGCAGGCCACGCTTGGCGCCTACCTGGAACCCTTGCTGGCCGATTACAAACGCCCGCGCCTGTACAGCCAGCTAAACGCGCTGCCGCGCAACGCCAATGGCAAGGTACTCAAGCACCAATTGCAGTAAGCAAAACGGGGCGCAGGCGCGCGCCCCGTGACCTCAGTAGCGAATGCCGAACAGGCGAAAGATAAACCCCAGCAGCCAGGCAGGGCCGATCAGCAGGAATTGCAGATCCTTGAAGAAGGACGGTTTCTTGCCCTCGATGTGGTGCCCAATGAACTGACCAATCCAGGCCAGCACAAAAATCGCCACACTGGGCCAGAACACATAGGTCATCAGACTGAGGATCAGCAGCATTACCAGGCTGACCACCAGCATGGCGGCGGCGATCTGCCAGGACAACATGGCGTAAAACACTAGCGAGGCGCCAACGACCAGCATCGCCACCCAGGGGTGGATGGCCCAGAGCACGCCGAGCACGCTGAAAGTAATCAGCGGTACGCAGATCCAGTGGGTCAGCTTGTTGATCGGGTTACGGTGGCTTTCACCGTACTCGTCAAACCATTGATCAATCGCTTTCATAAACCACCTTATTGTAGGTCTGATGGGTGCTTTCAGTGTCTCACAGTGTAGACAAACCGGGCGACCAGCAGCCAGTGTCTGAAGCGGCCAGGGTGTGTTGACAAGCCGCCGAGCAGCGGCGATGCTCTGACTCGCGCCGCAAGGCGTCCCCGTTCGCGGAAAGGGCTGCGCCCGCTGTAACCACCTCCGATATCGTCATACGACACCCAGCCTGCCAGGCGGACACAGGCCCGATAAGGGGATCGTATGTCCACAACTAATGCACCTCGCCGCTCGCCCAAAAGTCCTGTCAGCAACGGCAGACTCAACCTGGAACAGCAGCGCAAGCGCGCCAAAGACCTGCTCAAATCGCTCAACGCCGGCGACCCTGATGCCCTGCAGCGCGTCAGCCAGCACCTGCCGCCGCGCAGTCAGGCCCTGCGCCTGGCCGACGCCCAGCTGGTCATCGCACGTGAGGCCGGCTTTGCCAGCTGGCCGCGACTCAAGCAGCACATCGATAGCATCAGCCTGGCCAATCGGCAGCTGCAACGCGCCGGCGACCAGGACCGCAAGACCCTGCACATTCGCTGCGGCAGCGATATCCAGCACAGCTTGCGCACCGCGGGTCTGACCGGTGACTTTCTGGAGTTCTCTGATCCGTACTGCATTGGCCCGCTGAGTGACAGCGAGCCGCAAGCCCTGCTGCGAGAGCGTGCCACCTTTCTGGCGGACGCCTTCGACCTGGACCCTGCCGATGCGCTGGGTCGCCAGCAGCAGAGCTATGGCACGCTACTGAAGCTGGATCAGTATCAACGTCTCGTACTCTGGTTCGAGCACGACAGCTACGACCAGTTGATTCTTGCCTATCTGCTGCATCGTCTGCACGAGCAGCAACCGAGCGCCGAGCTGCAGCTGATTGCGGTCGATCAGGTGCCGGGCGTGGAGCGCTTCATCGGTATCGGCCAATTGGCACCCGAGGTACTGAGCTGGCTGTGGCCGCAGCGCAAGCAGGTCAAGCCTGGCTTGCTTCGCCTTGGCAGTGACGTCTGGCACGCACTGTGTGCAGATGATCCGAGTGATCTCTTGGCACTGGTCAAGACCGGCACGCCGGCGCTACCGATGATGAGCAAAGCACTGGAGCGCCATCTGCAGCAATTGCCCGACGTGCGCGATGGCCTGGGGCGGACCGAGCGCCTGATTTTGCAGATACTCCAACGCCTGGGCCCGCTGCCAGCCGGCCGGGTGTTCGCAGAATTGATGATGCGCGACGAGCCGCTGCCCTACCTGGGCGACCTGATGTACTGGTGGTTGCTGCAGCCTCTGGTCGGGGGCGCAACTCCATTGCTACAGATCGACAACAACGCTGTCGACTGGCCCCAGCGCATGCTGCAGCTAAGCCCACTGGGTGAGGCCGTGCTGCAGGGCAAGGCCGATGGCTTCCAGGCCCGTGCCAGCGGATATCACGTCGGCGGCGTCGATCTGCAGCAGGGCAGCGCGCACTGGCGCTTTGATGCGATTCAGCGCAGCCTGCATCGGCACCCCGGCTGAGCGCCCAGTCGCCCGGGCAAAATGGTATGCTAGCGCGCTGTCATGCCAGCGGCGCACTTACAGTGTCGCTGGCGCATCACCCGTCAGCCCGCGGAACCACTCGCCATGACCCAACCCAACCCGTTCAAGCCCGTTGTTCTCTGCCTCTCCGGCCACGATCCAAGTGGTGGTGCCGGCCTGCAGGCCGACATCGAGGCGCTGATCGCCCAGGGCTGCCACGCGGCCCCCACGGTGACCGCACTGACCGTGCAGGATACCGTCGACGTCAGTGACTTCCGGGTACTGGATCGCGAGTGGGTGCTGGCCCAGGCCAACAAGGTGATCAGCGACATGCCCATTTCAGCCGTCAAGCTGGGCATGCTGGGTTCGGTCGAAATGGTCGACACTGTGCTGGAGTTGATGCAGCGCCTGCCCGATGCACCGCTGGTCTGCGACCCGGTACTGCGCGCCGGCGGCGGCGGTTCGCTGGGTAAGGACGACGTCGGCTTTGCCATTCGCGAGCGCCTGTTTCCGGCGGCGGCCATCGCCACACCCAACCTGCCGGAGGCGCGTATTCTGGCCGAACTGCCAGAGGGCAGCGCCGACGAGTGTGCGGAAAAACTGCTGCCGCACATTCGCCACCTGCTGATCACCGGCGGCCACGGTGACGAAGCCGAGATTCACAACCGCCTGTATTGCGCCGACGGCAGTCGCCACGACTTTACCTGCCCAAGGCTGCCCGGCAGCTATCACGGCTCCGGCTGCACCCTCGCCAGCACCTTGGCCGGGCGCCTGGCGCTGGGTGAAGAGCTGGTCAGCGCAGTACGCTCGGCCCTGGATTACACCTGGCGCACCCTGCGTGACGCCGAGCAGCCTGGTCACGGCCAGTACGTGCCGCGTCGCCTGCCGCTGGACTTCTGCTCATGAGCCAGCGGGGCCTGTACGCCATTACCGACAGC
>DBHE01000163.1 GCA_002296055.1 Pseudomonadaceae bacterium UBA836 | reverse complement strand
CACGATGGGCCGGAATATGCAACCCAATAGGAAAACACGACATTGTCCAATTGCCGCTAGAATCTGCGATTGGGTCATCAGGTTTGCCAACTCGTTGGTTGGCCTTGATATACGCTCGGAGCGGGCCAGCCTCACAGTGAGACATGAGGTCGCTTAATGAAAATATCTCGCCCGTGATGCGTGAAGCAAGATCCTGGACTTGAGCTGTGTTTAGCCAGGCAAGAAGTTTGGTGTGATTTGGCATGCCTTGTACTCAGGTGTTGATGTGCGGGCGGTGTTCTGTTCCGCTACTTGAACGGTGGGGGATGATCTTTCAGGTGCGCGTCGCTGACAATGGGCTCGTGGGAGACGGTTCTGTGCCTTGTTGGTGGGCTGATCGCAATGCCGCGGTTTAGGTCGGGCTCGGCTGTATGTAAGGAGCCAGCCGATCGGCAATTAACTGATGAGCCGCTTTGCGTTCATCGAAGTAGTCATATCGATCATAAATGCCTTCGACACCCTTCAGCTTGTGGTTTAGGCACCGCTCCGCGACATGGCTAGGCACGCCTGATGCTGCCGCGAGGCTGCGGAATGTGCGGCGCAAGTCGTGAACTGTAAAGTGCATGACGTTGCCCATGACGTTTGGTGGCTGAACCTTCTTGCCCGGCTCCTGGCCGAACAGTTTTGATATGGCGCGATTGAGGGTGTCCGGCCCCATATGCGGTCTGCTGCTGGCACGGCGCGCGGGAAAGACGTATTCGGAGCCGAAGGACGTTTCGCGCAGGGCCTTGAGCCAGCTAACGGCTTGGGTTGGCAGCGGTATCGAAATTGCTGTTTTGCTTTTGCTGCGTTCTTTCGGAAGATGCCAAGTGGCGTTATCCAAGTCGAACTCGTGCCATTTGGCCTGACACAATTCTGACTTCCGAACCGCGAGGACCAAGAACAGGCAGCAGGCGAGGTAGTTATCGCGCCCGAAGCTGTCGAGGTGCTTGCGAAATACTGAGAACGCATCCTGTATTTCGCGTTCGGAAAGGTAGCGTTCTCGGCTGGCTTCAACGCCGCCGGCATCACCAACGCTGAATGCGGCAGCAGGGTTTTCCGAACGCAGGCCCAGCTTGATGCTGTGGCGAAATAGCTGCTTGAGATACATCAGGGTATCGTTCGCGATAGTTGGACGGCCGCTGGCCGCCACTTTCCTGATTACTGCGCGTACGTCGAGTGGCGTGACGTCGTGCACCTTTCGGTGCCCCAAGGCCGGAGCGATCTCTTTGTCGAAAATCCGCTTCGGGATCGTCGGGTGCTTCAGTCGAGAGCATAGGTCCGTTGTATACCAGTCGTCGAACAGCTCCCTGAGTGTCTGTACGGACGCATGCGCTTGCTTGTTTTTCTCGTACAGTGGGTCGATCCCTGACTTGATGTCCATGACCGTCCGCCCAGCAAGGGCTCTGGCCGCTGCCAAGGTTAACTGTGGGTAATGGCCGAGGGTCATCTCCCGGCGCTTGCCGCCTGAGCTGTACCTGAGCATCCAATACGCTGTGCCATTTGGCTGGACGCAGAGGTAAAGGTTGTTCCCGTCGGCGTACCTCTTTGCGGGCTTCTTCAGTGCTGCTTTGATAAACGAGGCGGTTAGGTCGGGCACGTGTACTCCCGGAGAGCTGCTCGCGAGCGCTTTGCTGGTTGGGTCGGAGTTGACCAGTGGCTGCCCACCAGTCGTGGTGGAAATATACCCGTCCTTGTGTGTTTTGCCCACCATCTTACCCACCACTTTTGACCGGAAAGTGGTGGGTTGGTAAGGATGTTTGTGGATGTCAGATGTTGGATTATTGGCCGGTATGTGCCGGAATAGAGTGGTTAATGGCTTTTAGCGGATTTCACTCGATATTCTGAATCTGCTCGCGCATCTGCTCGATAAACACCTTCAGATCCACGGCGGCCTGGGTGCTGCGGGTATCGATGGCCTTGGAGCCGAGGGTGTTGGCTTCGCGGTTGAACTCCTGCATCAGAAAGTCCAGGCGGCGGCCGATGGCGTCCTTGCTGTCGAGTACGCGGCGGGTTTCGACCACGTGGGTGTCGAGGCGGTCGAGTTCTTCGGCTACGTCGATCTTCTGGGCCAGCAGCACGATCTCTTGCTCGACGCGGGTGCTGTCCAGCTCCAGCTTGGCATCGTTGAAGCGGTCGATCAGCTTCTGCCGGTGGGCGGTGAGCAGGGTGGGCATCATCTCGCGCAGGATCGCCGTACGGTCGCTGATGCTGCCCAGGCGATCAATGATCAATTGCTTCAGCTCTGCGCCTTCGCGGGCGCGGTGCTCTTTCAGCTCCTTGAGGGCCTGATCGAACAACGTACGGGCCTGTTTGACCAGGTCGCCCTGATCCGCCTTCTCGCCCATTACCACGCCTGGCCAGGCCAGCAGCTCCAGCGGGTTGATCGGGCCGGCGTTGTGCAGGCGGGTGCCGAGCTGCTCGGTGGTGCGGATCAACTGGTCAAGCAGCGGCTGGTTCAGGCTCAGCTCGCTGGACTGCTGCTCGGCCGGGTTGAAGCGAAGGGTGCATTCGACCTTGCCGCGGGCCACTTGCTTGCGCAGCAGCTCGCGCAACGGGCCCTCCAGTTCGCGGAAGGCTTCGGGCAGGCGCAGGGTGACTTCCAGGTAGCGGTGGTTGACCGAGCGCAGTTCCCAGGCCAGGTTGCCCTGATCGGTGCTGAGTTCGCTGCGCGCAAAGGCGGTCATGCTGTTGGCCATGGTGTCGTGCTTCCCTGTCAGTAGTCGGTGGATCGACCGGCATTGTAACCCCGCCAGCCTGCGCCTGGGCAATCTTCAGCGCGCCAGCAAGCCAGCGCCGGCGGGCTCATGCCTGCTATACTCCGCGCACTTCCTCCCTGCTGTACAAGGACCCCCGATGATGAAACGCCCCAGCGAACGTGCCGCCGACCAGATGCGCCAGGTCACGTTGACCCGCCACTACACCAAGCACGCCGAAGGCTCTGTGCTGGTCGAGTTTGGTGATACCAAGGTGATCTGCACCGTCAGCGTTGAGGCTGGCGTGCCGCGTTTTCTGCGCGGTAGCGGCCAAGGTTGGGTCACCGCAGAGTACGGCATGCTGCCGCGCTCGACCGGCTCGCGCATGCAGCGTGAGTCCAGCCGTGGCAAGCAGGGTGGCCGCACCCTGGAGATTCAGCGCCTTATCGGCCGTTCGCTGCGCGCCGCTGTTGACCTCAAGACCCTGGGTGAAAACACCCTGTATATCGACTGCGATGTGATTCAGGCCGACGGTGGCACTCGCACCGCATCGATCACCGGTGCCTGTGTGGCGCTGGTCGATGCCCTGCGTGCCATGAAGCAGCGCGGTGCTATCAAGAAGGTGCCTGAGGTGCAGATGATCGCCGCCATTTCCGTGGGCATCTATCAGGGTGTGCCGGTGCTGGATCTGGACTACCCGGAAGATTCCTCCGCCGATACCGACCTGAACGTGGTTATGACCGACAAGGGCGGCTTTATCGAAGTGCAGGGCACCGCTGAGGCGGCACCTTTCAGCGCGGATGATCTGAACGCCATGCTGGCGCTGGCGCGTCAGGGCTGCGAGCAGCTGTTCAGCCTGCAGCAGGCAGCATTGGCAGACTGAGACAGCGTTGGTAGGCAGTGACGCACAAGTCTGTTACAACGGGCATTCTCTTCTTTAACGCGCATGCAAGGAGTGCCCGATGACCGATCCCGTTGATCCTGCTGTAGAAGCCCCCGTCCCACCGCCAGGCAAGCCGAGTTCGGAAGCGCGACAGTGGGCGCTGATTGCGCATGTCTCCGCCTTGCTGGGCTGCGTGTTGCCGTTTGGCAACCTGATTGGTCCGCTGATTGTGTGGCAGCTGAAAAAGGACATGGACCCCTTTGTCGATGATCAGGGCAAGGAAGCGCTGAACTTCCAGATTACGGTCACCCTGATGCTGCTGGTCTGCGTGCTGCTGATGCTGGTGCTGATCGGTATTCTGTTGGCCTGGGTGGTGGGCGTCGCCGCCTTGGTGCTGGTGATCATCGCCGCCATCAAGTCCAACGAGGGCACCGCCTACCGTTATCCCTTCTGCTGGCGCCTGATTAAATAGGCGCAAAAAAAGCCCCCGCAACCATTGGCTGCGGGGGCTTTTTTTTTCTGTGTCTGCTCTGCCGGTGCGCTTGCACTCGGGGCGGTATGCTCAGACCGTTTTCAGCTGTCAGATACTCAGCGTCCAGTCGTAATCGATGATTACCGGTGCGTGCTGCGAAAAGCGGACATTGCGCGGGATCTTCGCCTGCTTGACGAAGCGGCGCAGGCCCGGGGTCAGAATCTGGTAATCAAAGCGCAGGCCAAGATTGAGGTTTTCAGCTTGCTCGCTGTTGGGCCACCAGCTGTACAGCTCGGACTCGCGCGTGACCTCGCGGGTGGCGTCGACATAGCCCATGTTGCCGAAAATCTCGTCCATCCAGGCACGCTCCGGTGCCATAAAGCCGGGCTCATTCTGACAATCACGCCAGTTTTTCACGTCCAGCTTGAGATGGGCGACGTACAGTGAACCGCAGTAGATGAACTCTCGACGCTTGCGGCGTTGCTTGTTCAGGTAGCCGGCAAAGTCGTCCATGAACTTGAATTTCTGGTTCAGGTCGGCGTCGCCGTCGCGGCCCGAAGGCAGCAGCAGGGAGGTAATGCTGACCTTGTCGAAGTCAGCCTGCAGGAAGCGACCGTAGCGGTCGGCGGACTCAAAACCCAGGCCCATGATGATGGCCTTGGGCGCGGTGCGAGTGTAAATGGCAACGCCGCCCTGGGATGGCGTTTCGGCTTCAAAGCAGTACTGCCAGTAGCCGTCCAGCCAGTATGGGTCCTGCTCTAGCTCGGGGGCGGTAACGCGGATGTCCTGCAGGCAGATGACATCAGCGTCCTGCGTGCGCAGCCAGTCAAACAGACCGCGCTCGGCTGCGGCCTTCACTCCATTGACGTTGAGACTGATGATTCGCATGCGTGGCTCCCCAAAAAAGCAGCGTGTATGATACCCGAGGTTTATTGAATTTTGTAAATGATGAGGGTGCAGATGCACGAATATCAGCGGGAGTTCATTCGTTTTGCGCTGGATCGCAATGTCTTGCGGTTCGGTGAATTTACCCTCAAGTCCGGGCGCAAGAGCCCGTATTTTTTCAATGCCGGCCTGTTCAACGACGGTGGCTCGCTGAGCCGTCTGGGCCGTTTTTATGCCCAGGCGCTGGTACACAGCGACCTGTCTGATGTGGATGTCATCTTTGGCCCGGCCTACAAGGGCATCCCGCTGGCGGCGGTGACCGCCGTTGCCCTGGCTGACAGCTTTGACCGCGATTTGCCCTATTGTTTCAATCGCAAGGAAGCCAAGGACCACGGTGAGGGCGGTACGCTGGTCGGCGCTCCGCTGGAGGGTCGCGTGTTGATCATCGACGATGTGATCACCGCTGGCACCGCGGTGCGTGAAGTCATGCAGATTATTCAGCAGGCAGGCGCTACCCCAGCTGCCGTGATGATTGCGCTGGACCGCCAGGAGCGCGGCCAGGGTGAGCTGTCGGCGATTCAGGAAGTGGAGCGTGACTTTGGCATTCCGGTGATCAGTATCGTCAGCCTGAACCAGGTGATGGACTTCATCAAAGACGACGACGAGCTGCAGCAGCACTTGCCGGCAGTGCAGGCTTACCGGGCTCAATACGGTATCTGATCCATTGCTCTGAGCAGGCAGCTATAGTTAATGTGATTCGGGTCGATATACTGCCAACTGGCCATCAACCTGATGAGACCAAGCTGAACGCCACGGTAAAGGAACCGCCTGCGATGAAATGGATGATGACACGCGCCACGCTGACACTGGCAATGCTGGGCCCCGTGCCGGCTCTGGCAGAGCTGTACCGCTACGTCGACGATAACGGCGTAACGGTGCTCGACAGCCGGGTGCCGCCGCAATTCATCAGCCGTGGCTATGAAGTGTTGGATTCGCATGGACGGGTCAAGCTGGTGGTGCCGGCGGCGCCCACAGCCGCAGAGCGCGATGCCCGTCGGGCGGCGCTTGAGGAGCAAGCCCAGCGTCAGGCCGCGGACTCAACGCTGCTGCGCCTGTATAGCAGCCTGGCGGACCTGGACCGGGCCCGGCAGCGTCAGCTGCAGCAAATCGACAACCAGATCACGGTAGCCAAAACCAATATCCAGGAGCTGCGTGCCGAGCGTGAGGCGTTGCAATCGCAGGCGGCCAGCCAGGAGCGAGCGGGGCGGGCCGTGGAGCAAGGCATTCTTGACCAGTTGGCGGCGGTGGATGCTGAAACCCAGCGCCTGCAGCGGCTGGTCCAGCGTCAACAGCAGGAGACCGTCAAGGTTACCGAAGACTTTGCACGCCAGCGCGAGCGGCTAGCGTTTCTGCTCGGCGAATCCTGAAACCCCTAACCCTGTACGGCCGGCGCGGCCTGCTCGGGTGCGACACACTCAAAGCTGTTGACCGTCCGTTTAAAACTCTCGGGAATCGGTGTGGGCCGGCGGGTGGTCTGGTCGGCGTGCACGTAGACCACCTCTCCGGTCAACAGCAGCTCTTCGCCTCGATAGATCGCGGCGACAAAGCGCATGCTGCTGTTGCCAAAGTAGGCCACCCGCATGTGCACATCCAGCAGGTCGTCGAACATCGCCGGCGCCTTGTACTCCAGCACGGTCTTGGCGGCAAAAAACTCGCTGCCATCCAAGCCATCGCCGGGTTGTACCCCGGCTGCTGCGCGCAGCGCCCGGTAGTACTCGGTCACGCCCACGTCCACGTAGTTCAGGTAATGACCATTGAACACGATGCCCTGCGGGTCCGCCTCGGACCAGCGCACGCGCAGCGGCGTGCTGAAACGGAAATCGCTCTTGAGCATCAGGCTTCGCGCACCTGATTGGTGATCAGGGTACCCACGCCGGTATCGGTGAACAGCTCAAGCAGCACCGCGTTTGGCACCCGGCCGTCAACAATGATGGCGCTGCCGACGCCGCCCTGTACCGCGTCCAAGGCGCAACGAATCTTCGGCAGCATGCCGCCGTAAATGGTGCCGTCGGCGATCAGCGCGTCCACCTGGGTGGTGCTCAGGCCGGTCAGTACCTTGCCTTCCTTGTCCATCAGCCCGGCGATGTTGGTCAGCAGCATCAGCTTCTCGGCGCCCAGCGCCTCGGCGACCTTGCCGGCAACCAGGTCGGCGTTGATGTTGTAGGAGGCGCCGTCAGTGCCCACACCGATGGGCGCGATGACCGGGATGTAGTCGTCGGAGACCAGGCGGTTGATCAGGTTGGCGTTGACGCTGGAGACTTCGCCCACGTGGCCGATGTCGATGATCTCGGGCTTGTCCATGCCGGGAGTGTGGCGGCTGACCTTGAGCTTGCGTGCCTTGATCAGGCCCGCATCCTTGCCGGTCAGGCCGATGGCGCTGCCGCCATGCTGGTTGATCAGGTTGACGATGTCCTTGTTGACCTGACCACCGAGCACCATTTCGACCACGTCCATGGTCTGGCTGTCGGTTACGCGCATGCCTTCGATGAACTGGCTTTCGATATTCAGGCGCTGCAACAGGTCGCCGATCTGCGGGCCGCCGCCGTGGACCACCACGGGGTTAATGCCGACGGTCTTCATCAGCACGATATCGCGCGCGAAGCTGTTCTTCAGCTCATCGTTCTCCATGGCGTTTCCGCCGTACTTGATAACGATGGTCTTGCCGGTGAAGCGCTGAATGTAGGGCAGGGCTTCGGTAAGAACGCGTGAAACCTGGGCGGCGGCGTCGCGACTCAACATGGTGGTCTGGTGTCTCCTGTGGTGGTTCAGAATGAGGGGGTGAGGTCGGGTGCGACAGCCTGCAGGCGCTCGCGGAACAGGGTCTTGACCCGGTTCAGCTCCTCACTGCTGTCGGCCTCAAAGCGCAGCACCAGCACCGGTGTGGTGTTGGACGCGCGGATCAGGCCCCAGCTGTTGGCAAAGTCTACACGGATCCCGTCCAGGCTGGTGACCTGGCCGTCACCCCAGTCGGCCTGTTCGGTCAGCGCACGAACAATCTCGAACTTGCGCTCCTCGCCGACCGTCAGGTTGATTTCCGGGGTGCTGATGCCGGCTGGAAAGCGGGCCATCACGGCGTCGGCGCTGTCGGGTTGCATGGACAGCAGCTCCAGCAGGCGACACGCGCTGTATAGGCCGTCATCAAAGCCGTACCAGCGCTCCTTGAAGAACAGGTGGCCGCTCATTTCGCCACCGAGCAGGGCGCCGGTTTCCTTCATCTTGGCCTTGACCAGCGAGTGTCCGGACTTCCACATGACCGGGCGACCACCGGCTTGGCTGATGACCTGCGGCAGCTGGCGCGAGCACTTGACGTCAAAAACGATGTCGGCGCCAGGGTTGCGGGTAACGATGTCTTCGGCGAACAGCATCATCAGGCGGTCGGGGTAGATCATCTCGCCGGTGTCGGTGACAAAGCCCAGGCGGTCAGCATCGCCGTCAAAGGCGACGCCCAGGTCGGCGCCGCTGCGCTTGACCATTTCGATCAGGTCGGTGAGGTTTTCCGGCTTGCCCGGGTCCGGGTGATGGTTGGGGAACAGCCCGTCGACGTCGCAATACAGCGGGATCACTTCACAGCCGATGCCGCTGAGCAGGCGCTCGGCAATGACTCCGCCTACGCCATTGCCACAATCGACCACTACCTTGAGGGGGCGGGCGATGACAATGTCGTCGACGACCTGCTGCAGATAGTCGTCCAGCACGTGCAGCTGGTCGCGGCTGCCGCTACCGGCGCGCAGGTTATTCTGCTGCAGACGCTGGTGCAGGGCGCTGATCTGATCGCCCGACAGCGTCTGGCCGGCGACTACAATCTTCAGGCCGTTGTAGGCTGGCGGGTTGTGGCTGCCGGTGATCATCACCCCGGAGGTGGCGCCGCTGGTGTGCGTGGCAAAGTAGAGCACCGGGGTGGGAGCCATACCGATATCGCTGACCTGGCAGCCGCTGTCCATCAGGCCCTGGATCAGCTGTTCGCTGAGCGCCGGGCCGGAGAGTCGGCCGTCGCGGGCCACCAGGACGCGCTGCTCACCGGCATCCAGGGAGGCGCTGCCAATGGCCCGGCCGAGCCAATACACGCCTTCTTCGGTCAGACTTTTGCCGACCACGCCGCGAATATCGTAGGCACGGAATATTTCCGCCGGCAGGGCGGGAATGGCCTGGGCGCTGGTGACGTTGTCGTCGGCGTCCTGCATGGCAAAGGGGTCGTCGTCGAGGATGTCGATGTCCAGCACTTCAGTGGGCTGGAAGATCGGGTTGCTCAGCTCATTGTCGGCAGGCTGCACTGGCTTGGCGGCGGCCGGTTTGGCTGCCTCCGCGCGCGGGTTGTTGGCGCCGACCGTCTGACCGCTGCGCTTGACCAGCTGCAGGATGTTTTGTGCCGGCGCTTCCAGCGGGCCGAGCGCCAGGCCACCGGCCTTGTGACCGAGGGTCAGCTGGGTCAGGGTGTTGGCGTCGGCGCGCACGGCGGCGCTCCAACCACGTTGCAGCAGCAGCAGCGCGAATAGGCCGCCAAGCAGCGCGAGCAGGGCGCTGGTAACCAGCAACAGGATATTGGGGGTTACGCTGGACAGGCCGCTGCCCGGCTGAAACTCCAGCTGCCAGGCCGGGTTATCGGTACTCAAACGAATACTCTGGCCCTTGCCGCTACCCCGTTCAAACAGCACCTGCTCAGGGCCGCCGGGAAACTGCTGAATCAGACGCACTCGGCCGGCGTCATCGGCCAGCGCGGGCAAGCTGGCGAGGATGCGCGAAAGCTGCATCACGGCGGCCAGGGTGCCGTCGGCCGGCGCGTTGGGTGAGGCGCGCAACGGCTTGACGCTGTACAGCAGCCATTGGTCGCCAAGCTGGTGCGCTTCGACCGGCACCGGCAGGTCGCGCTCGGCGCGGCGAATCATGTCCAGCGCGGCAAAGTTGAGTGGTGCATCACCGGTTTCAATGCGTTCAGCCTTGCCGGGTGCGTGCGTGTAGATGGCCAGGGTATCGGCTTGGTGATAACTCAGCAGTCGATCCAGGGTAGGGCTGCCGCCTTGGCTCAGGGCAACCTGCAGCTGCGGATTGGCGGCGACGCGGGTCAAGTCACGGTCCAGCTGTGCCAGTCCCTGATTCAGGCCGCTGACCTGTTGGCTGGCGTAGCCCTTGACCAGTGCCTGGTTGAGGTTGCCGGCGTAGCCGCTCATGGCGACCCAGAGGACCGCTGCCGCCGCGCCGATGCCGGCCATGGCGAGGGCGACGGGCAGGTTTACGCTGGGCAGCCCGGCAGGCTTGCTGGCGGTTGGAGTTTTGCGGCTGAGTTTCATCTTTTTATTTGCCTCCCTGCGAACATGATCGGATAGACCGGTCAGTGGGTCCCTGTGTGGCCGAACCCGCCTGCACCGCGCTGGCTATCGTCAAACTCCTCGACGATCTGCAGCTGGGCTTGCAAGACCGGGACCAGCACCAGCTGTGCGATGCGCTCGCCCGGGTTGATGGTAAAGGCGCTGCTGCTGCGGTTCCAGCAGGACACCATCAGCTGGCCCTGGTAATCGGAGTCAATCAGGCCAACCAGGTTACCCAGCACGATGCCGTGTTTGTGGCCCATGCCCGAGCGCGGCAGGATCATTGCAGCCAGGCCGGGGTCGGCAATATGGATGGCCAGGCCGGTTGGCAGCAGGCTGGTTTGTCCGGCTTCCAGTGTCAGCGGGGCATCGAGCATGGCGCGCAGGTCCAGACCGGCGGAGCCTTCGGTGGCATAGCTCGGCAACGGCCATTCTTGGCCCAGGCGGGCATCCAGTACTTTTGCTTGCAGCGCTTGCATCAGGTGTCCTTAAAGTTGTTCGGCAATACGGGTGATGATCTGGCGAGCCAGTTTCTGCTTGCTGGCCTGTGGCAGGCTGCTGCGCGCCAGTTGGCGGTCAATCAGGGTGACTGCGTTATCGTCACTATTAAAGCCGATCCCGCTCTGGCTGACATCATTGGCGACGATCAGGTCCAGCTTTTTGCGTTGCAGCTTGTCGGCAGCATAGCTCAGCACGTCGTGGGTTTCGGCGGCAAAGCCCACGCAGAATGCGGGGCGCTGGTTGTGGCTGGCCAGGGTGGCGAGGATGTCCGGGTTGCGCACCAGCGTCAGGGTGAGCCCATCGTCGCTGGCGGTATCTTTCTTCATTTTCTGCTCGGCCGCGCTGGCCGGGCGGTAGTCGGCGACCGCCGCCGAGGCAATAAAGATGTCGGCTGGCAGGGCGGCCTGGCAGGCGTCGAGCATGTCCTGCGCGCTGATCACGTTGATGCGCTGAACGCGGGCAGGCGTGGGCAGGTTGACCGGCCCGGCCACCAGGGTGACGCGCGCTCCCGCTTCGGCGGCGGCCTCGGCCAGCGCAAAGCCCATCTTGCCGGAGCTGTGGTTGGAGATATAGCGCACCGGGTCGATGGCTTCGCGGGTCGGGCCAGCGTTGATCAGCACGTGACGGCCAGTCAGCAGACCGCGCTCGAAGCATTCGCTGGCCCGGGCAGCGATATCGGTAGGCTCCAGCATGCGGCCTGGCCCGACGTCGCCGCAGGCCTGACCGCCGTCACCGGGGCCAAACACCTTTACGCCGCGCTCCAGCAGCTGAGTCAGGTTGTGTTGGGTGGCGGCGTCGCGCCACATGGCCTGGTTCATGGCGGGTGCGATAGCAATGGGGGCGTCGGTGGCCAGCACCAGCGTGGTCAGCAGGTCGTCGCCGCGGCCCTGGGCCAGGCGGGCCATCAGGTCGGCGGTGGCGGGCGCAATCAGCACCAGGTCGGCCCAGCGCGCCAGTTCGATATGCCCCATCGCGGCTTCGGCGGCCGGGTCCAGCAGGTCGCCATGGACCGGATGGCCAGACAGCGCTTGCAAGGTGAGCGGCGTAATGAATTCGCGAGCGGCGTTGGTCATGACTACACGCACCTCGGCCCCGGCGTCGCGCAGGCGGCGGATCAGCTCGGCGCTTTTGTAGGCGGCGATGCCACCGCTGACGCCCAGCACCACCTGTTTGTTGATTAACGACTGCATTGTGAACTCGCCCTCATGCTGCAAAAGGGGGCTTTGAGGGCCCCGCGAAATGCCCGCTACGATAGCACAGCCGCTATGTGTGGCGCTGCGCAGCACGGTGCTGTTGCACGACAGGGAGAGTCCATGCCGATTACCGATTGGCCGATCAGTGAGCGGCCGCGTGAAAAGCTGCTGAGTCAGGGCGCGCCGGCGCTGTCTGATGCCGAGTTGCTGGCCATTTTTCTGCGCACCGGTCTGCCCGGCTGCAGTGCGGTGGACCTGGCGCGTCAGCTGTTGACCAGTTTTGGCAGCCTGCGCGCCCTGCTGCAGGCAGATTTGCGTCAGTTTTCGGCCCATGCCGGCTTGGGCCCGGCCAAGTACGCGCAGCTACAGGCGGTGCTGGAGATGGGGCGGCGGCATCTGTTTGAAGACCTCAAGCGCGGTGATGCGCTGACCTCGCCGGGCGCGGTCAGGCAATTTCTGCGTGCTCGCCTGGCGGCGCTACCCCATGAAGTCTTCGCCTGCCTGTTTCTGGATAACCAGCACCGGGTGATTGCCTTTGAAGAGTTGTTTCGCGGCACCATCGACAGCGCCAGCGTTTATCCCCGTGAGGTGCTCAAGCGGGCGCTGGCGCATAACGCGGCGGCGCTGATCCTTACCCATAACCATCCGTCGGGTGTGGCTGAGCCGAGTCAGGCCGACTTGCAGCTCACCCGGCGACTGCGCGAGAGTCTGGCGCTGCTGGATATACGGGTGCTCGACCATCTGGTGATTGGCGATGGTGACCCGGTTTCCATGGCCGAGCGCGGGTTGCTGTAACCATATTGCGCGGGAAAAGTCGTTGCCTGTGTTGACGCTTTTTGGTATAAAGCTCCGCTCTTCTCGGGGCTGCGCCTGTAATGTGTGTTTTCAGGCGGGTTAAATCCACTCGCCCCGGCTGGACAACAGATTCTTTTATGGCTTCCAACCAGTTTGGGTTGGGCAAGTGGTTGGAGAGGGTTAACCATGTCTCGAGTATGTCAGGTGACCGGCAAGGGCCCGGTTACTGGGAACAACGTTTCCCACGCTAACAACAAAACCAAGCGTCGTTTTCTGCCTAACCTGCAGTACCATCGTTTCTGGGTTGAGTCGGAAAAGCGTTTCGTTCGTCTGCGCACTTCCGCCAAGGGCATGCGCATCATCGACAAGCGCGGCATTGATGCCGTGCTGACTGAAATCCGCGCCCGCGGCGAAAAAGTCTAAGGAGCATCATCATGCGTGAATTGATTCGTTTGGTGTCTTCTGCCGGTACTGGTCACTTCTACACTACCGACAAGAACAAGCGCACCACTCCCGACAAGATCGAAATCAAGAAATTCGATCCGGTCGTGCGTAAGCACGTGACCTACAAGGAAGCCAAGATCAAATAAGATCTTCGCTTGCTGACAAAAAGCCCGCTTTCGAGCGGGTTTTTTGTTGCCTTTGATTTAGCGCCAACAGATTTAACCTCAGGGCTCACCGCCGATGGCGAAGTTCGGCAGACTGTCGACCGGCTGGGCGAACTCGAAGGGGATGGATACCGTCTGCAGGCCAACGTTCTTCTGCACTACAAAGTGCAGGTGCGGGCCGGTGCTGTTGCCGGTGTTACCCGACAGGGCCATTAACTGGCCCGGGTTGATGCGCTCGCCCTCGCGCACCTGCACTGAGCCGCGCTTGAGGTGCAGGTAAACGCTCATGGTGCCGTCATCATGCAGCAGGCGGACAAAGTTGCCGGAGGGGTTGGTGCCGCGGCCGCTCTGGTTGTTCTCGATCTTCACGACCTGGCCGGCGCGTGCTGCCACGATGGGTGTGCCCTCCGGCATGGCAATATCGATGGCGTAGCGGCCCTTGACGCCGGTGTGGCTGTAGCGCCCGCCCGGGCCTTGGGTCATGCGGAACGGGCCGCCGCGCCAGGGCAGTGGGTAGTGGGTCAGGGTTTGCTCTGCGCGCGGGTCGCCCAGGGCGTGCTCCAGCCGGTAGTCGTAGCTGGGTGTGCCGCCCGCTGTGGGCTGCAGGGTGACCAGGCGAATTTGCTGGCGCGGTGGCAGCACCCAGCTGATAGGCTCGCTGGGGGCGCCAAGTACATTCTGGGCGTTGCTGACAGTCAGGCGGATCTCGACCGGCGCATAGAGGTCGTTGTGGACAATCAGCGTCTCTCCACCGGCATGGCGCTTCTTGGTCACGTAGACCTCGCGGTCTACGTTCTCCACCATGGCATCGCGAAACACGATGACCTGTGCACCCTCTACCCGCTGGTCGGTATAGGTGGTCACACCGTTGGCATCGGTGTACTTGTAGATGTTGCCAGCCAGCGCCAGCGGGCTGACCAGCAGAAGTGTTGGCAGTAAGGCACGCATCCGCTGCTACCTTTGTTGTGATTGGTGCTTTTTTGCGAGTCTAGCGCTGAACGCGGGTCGTGGCGACCCGCGTTTGTCAGCTGGCCGGGCGCAGCGAATAGGTGCGCAGCGAGTCGGCAAACTCCTGCAGCGCCTTGATACCGCTGTCTTCGGCCTGATGGCACCAGTCTTTCAGCGCCTGCAGCATGTCGTGGCTGTTGGCGCTGGTACGGCCCCAGATCTGCTGCAGGGCCAGGCGTTTCTCGTAGATCACCTTGAGTGCCTGGCTGTGCTCCAGCATGGTCTGGATACGGGCCTCGTGCTTCTCGTTCAGCAGGCTGGTTTCGCGGCTGAGCAGGCGCTTGGCACGGCGGAACAGGTGGCGCACCGACTGATCCATGCGCTCCAGTTCACTGCGCACGGCCGGCTTGATGACCAGCTTGCGGTACTGGGCCATGATCTGGAAGCGGTTGTTGAGAATCGCCATGGCAGTGTCCATGTCCAGCGTTTCCTTGCCCTCAACGCGGTGGGCAATCGGCGCGGTACGGCGTACTTCAGCCAGACCCAGCAGGCTGAACAGACGAATCCACAGCCAGCCCATGTCAAACTCCCACTTCTTGACCGAGAGTTTGGCCGAGTTGGGGTAGGTGTGGTGGTTGTTGTGCAGCTCTTCGCCGCCGATCAGGATGCCCCAGGGCAGGATGTTGGTGGCGGCGTCGCGGCACTCGAAGTTGCGGTAGCCCAGGGCATGGCCCAGGCCGTTGATGACGCCGGCGGCAAATACCGGAATCCACATCATCTGCACCGCCCAGATGGTGATGCCCAGCACGCCGAATAGCGCCAGGTCGATCAGTGCCATCAGGGTGACGCCGGCAATCGGAAAGCGGCTGTAGAGGTTGCGCTCAATCCAGTCATCCGGGCAGTTCTTGCCGTAGATGCGCAGGGTTTCCTCGTTTTTGGCCTCTTCCATGTAGAGTTCGGCGCCCTTGCGCAGCACGGTAGTCAGACCCTTGTGCACGGGGCTGTGCGGGTCATCGGGTGTCTCGCATTTGGCATGATGCTTGCGGTGGATAGCCGTCCACTCGCGGGTGTTCATGCTGGTCGTCAGCCACAGCCAAAAGCGGAAAAAGTGCTTGAGCGCCGGGTGCAGCTCAAGAGAGCGGTGTGCGGAGTAGCGATGCAGGTACACTGTGACGCTGACGATGGTGATGTGTGTCAGTACCAGCGTGACTGCAATCAGTTGCCACACGGACAGGTCAAGTAAGCCGTTGTACCACATAAAGACAGTTTACCTCGTTAGAATGCGCGGGCTGCACGCCCGTTTCCGGCCGATTATGGACCAACAGATGTACGATGAACATGACCGTGGGTCGCCCAGGCCCCCCTGCTATAGTTACCGAATGTTGATTTGCCGCCCCGGAAACATCCCATGAGGTCCTCTTCCGGCGCTTGGGTCGTCACGCTGTCATACATCGTTGTGGCGACGGTCTGGGTGCTGTTCAGTGACTCCTGGCTGCGGATGCTTGATATCGAACTGCAGTATCGCCTGCAGACGGTCAAGGGCGTCGGCTTCGTGTTGGTCACCGGGGTACTGCTGTTTTTCTCGGTGCGCTACCACCTGCGTCGCCGCCGGCAGCAGGAGCATGCGCTGCGCCGTAGCCAGGAGCGCTTTGATCTGGCGTTGACCGGGGGTAACGACGGGGTCTGGGACTGGAATATCGAGGCGCAGCAGTTATACCTGTCGCCACGTAGCTGCGAGATCCTGGGTTTGCCGCCTGGCAGTGCGCCGCTCGGTGATTGGTTGCACCTGCTCGCCGCCGAGGATCGGGCCGGCGCCCATACGGCGCTGGTACAGCACCTGCGCGGTGACACTGAGCGCCTGGATGTGACCTATCGTGTGGTGCACCCGGATGGCGGTGGTGGCTGGGTGCACGCCGGCGGTCGCGCCGTGCGCGACGACGCCGGCCGGGCTACGCGACTGGTGGGCGTGCTGCGCGATGTCAGCGAGCAGGTAGCACGCGAGCTGCGCCTGCGGCAGGCGGGGGTGATGTTTGACTGTACCAGCGAAGGGATGCTGATCTGTGACGCTGGCCAGACCATTATCGACGTCAATAACGCGTTCTGCAGTATCACTGGCTATCGCCCGGACGAGGTGATTGGTCGCCACCCAAATCTGCTGGCCTCCGGGCGTCACGATACCGCCTTTTACCGGCAGATGTGGCAACAGCTGATGGGCAGTGGCCGCTGGTCCGGAGAAATCTGGAACCGCCGCAAGAACGGCGAAATCTACCCCCAATGGCAGAACATCATCGCCGTGCGTGACCAGCGTGGTGAGTTGAGCCATTACGTGGCGGTGTTTGCTGACCTCAGCACGCTCAAGCGCAACCAGCAGGAAATCGACTACCTGGCCCACCATGACCCGTTGACCAAGCTGCCCAACCGCCTGCTGCTGAACGAGCGCCTGAGTACCGCCATGGCGCGCGCTCGGCGCCAGGGCGGCGAGCTGGGCGTACTGTTTATCGATCTGGATCGCTTCAAGGGCGTTAACGACAGTTTGGGGCACAGTGCCGGTGATCAACTGCTGCAGCGGGTGGCTGAACGCATGCAGACGGTCTGCGATGACGGCGATACGCTGGCGCGACTGAGCAGCGACGAATTTGCCTTGCTGATCGATCGTCCGCTGGGCGTCGAGCAACTGGGCAAGCTGGCCGAGCGCATCCTGCGGCTGCTGCAGGCGCCCTTTGAACTGTCCGGGCAGCTGCTGCATATGAGCGCCAGTGTCGGTTTGGCGATTTTTCCGCGCGATGGCTGCGATGGTGCGGAGCTGCTCAAGAACGCCGACTCGGCGATGTCGCTGGCCAAGCAGCGCGGGCGCAATGGCTACGCCTTTTATACCCAGGACCTGACCGAGCAGGCGCGTCGGCGCCTGAGCCTGGAAACCGACCTGCACGAAGCCATCGGCACTGGACAGTTGCGGGTGTATTACCAGTTGCAGAAGTCTTTGAGCCAAGACCGCTGGGTCAGTGCCGAAGCCTTGGTGCGCTGGGAACACCCCAGTCAGGGCATAGTCTCGCCCGGTGAGTTTCTGCCGGTGGCGCGGCAGGCCGGGCTGATGGGTGAGATCGACGAGTACGTGCTGGATGAAGCCTGCCGCCAGCTGCGCAGCTGGCAGCAGGCCGGTTATGGCCTGCAATCGGTGGCGGTAAACATGTCGGGTTACTGGCTGGAGCGCGGCGATGTAGTGCGCTGTGTCGAGCAGGCGCTGCAGCGGCACGGGTTGCCACCGGCAGCGCTGGAGCTGGAGGTGACCGAGGATGAGATGATGCAGTTTGGCGATGCCGCCGTGCAGTTGCTTGATCGGCTGGCCGCGTTGGGGGTGCGGCTGGCGATCGATGACTTTGGTACCGGCCACTCCTCGTTGTTGCGGCTCAAGCGCATGCCGGTCAACAAGCTGAAAATCGACCGGGGCTTTGTCGTCGATCTGCCGGGTAGCGAACGCGATAGTGCCATGGCCCGCGCTATCATTGCGCTGGGCAAGAGCCTGCATCTGCAGTTGATTGCCGAGGGAGTGGAAACCGCTGCCCAGCAAACGTTGCTGCGCGAGCTGGGCTGCGATGTGGGGCAGGGCTACCTGTACAACCGGCCGCTACCGGCGGCGCAGATTGAGCCGCTGCTGCAGGGTGCACCGCATGCCTGAGTTTCAGCCGTTGCGTATGGAGCGTGCGGAGCCGTGTCGGGTCGGTCCGCAGGACCAGAGCTGGCTTGCCGCGCCCCAGGCCCCTATCCGGCGCTGGCCGCTGGAGCGCGAGGCGCCGGAGAGCGGGCAGGTCACCAGTCTGGTCGAATACCTGCCGGGGGCGCGCTTCCCGGCTCATTACCATCCGGCCGGTGAGGAGATTCTGGTACTCGACGGCGTCTTCAGCGATCAGAGCGGTGACTTTCCTGCTGGCAGCTACCTGCGCAGCCCCGCCGGCTCGTCCCATGCGCCCTTTTCCCAGTCCGGGTGCGTGATATTCGTCAAGCTGAACCAGTTTGCTGCCGAGGACCGACAAACCCTGCGCCTGCTGCCCGAGGCCGTGCCCAGTCAGGCCTTTGCGCCCGGCATCACAGGCCGACTGCTGCATGAGCATGGACCTGAACAGACCTGGTTGTTGAGCTGTGCCGACCGCGCGCGTCTGGTTTGGTCGGCCACACCGGCAGCGGAGTTGCTGGTGTTATCGGGTGCCTTGCAGGAGGGCGAGGTGCGTGCTGGAGCGCTGAGCTGGTTGCGTGACCCGGCGCTGGGTGAGCTGGGGCTGCTGGCTGCTGCCCCCACCCGTGTGCTGCTTAAGATCGGGGCGCTACGCGGCCTCTAACGGCGCTTACAGGAAGATCCACAGCAGCAGCGCGCCCAGCACGATGCGGTAGAGCACAAACGGTTGCATGCCGATGCGCTTGATGAACGCCAGGAAGTAGTGAATGCACAGGTAGGCGCTGATGCCCGACAGCACTACACCGGCTGCCATCTGGGCCCAGTTGACTGCAACCTGGCTCTCGACCAGCTCAATGGTTTCCAGGCCACAGGCCAGCACGATCACCGGAATCGACAGCAGGAACGAGAATCGTGCCGAGGCTTCACGGCTCATGCCCAGCATCAGCGCGGCGGTCATGGTAATGCCCGAGCGTGAGGTGCCCGGAAACAACGCCAGCGCCTGCGCGCAGCCAATGAACAGCACGTCCTTCCAGTTCATCTGATATTCGCTGCGGTTGCCGCGAAAGCGCCAGTCCGCCCAGCCCAGCAGCAGACCGAAGGCGATCAGGCCGATAGACAGATAGATGGGCGAGCGCAGCACTGTCTCGACCGTGTCCTTGAGCAGCAGGCCGGCAAGGCCAACCGGAATGGTGCCGAGAATGACCGCCCAGGCCAGCTTGGCGTCGGCGTCCAGCTGACGGGTGTGCAGCGAGCGAAGCCAGCTTTGCAGCATGCCGATGATGTCGCGACGAAAGTAGATCAGCACCGCCGACAGGCTGCCCAGATGCAGGGCGACATCAAAAGCCAGGCCTTGATCCGGCCAATCGGTCAGCACTGGTACCAGAATCAGGTGGGCAGAACTGGAAACGGGAAGAAATTCGGTAATGCCCTGAACAATTGCCAGGATGACGACCTGCAGCCACTCCATGTTGACGCTGTGCTCCGTGAGTTGAGGTTGGGCGGGCGCGTTCGCGCCGCTGCGGCAAAAGAGGCGCAAGTAAAGCATGCCGGACCGCCGGGCGCGAGCCTTTAGGAGGCGCTGATCAAATCCTCTATGGCTGCCCTTGGCGATTATGCGCAAATAACACGCTCATTGATCGACCTGCGCGCGGATGGTTCCCGGCCGGTATTGCATGGCATTGTCGGACAAGTACAACAACAAACAGGAGAGGCGCATGCGCTGGACACATCGACCCGAGGGTTCCAACTGGGGTGACTTTGGTGCTGACGATGAGTTGGGTCGGCTTAATCTGCTGACCGCAGGCAAAGTGCTGCAAGGCGTGGCTGAGGTGCGTGAAGGCCGCAGTTTTTGCCTGAGCCTGCCGCTCGACTACCCAGGCGGCAACGCACTCAATCGCCTGCGTCACCCGCCACGGCGTTTTACCTCCGGGCGCGCCGACAAGCTCAACTATAACTTCGAACTGCACCGACTGAACCCGGACTTTACCGACGTGGTCAGCGACGATGCCGTACTGCTGTACACCCAATACTCGACCCAGTGGGATGCCTTGTCGCACGTGGGTGGCCTGTTTGATGCTGATGGCGACGGCGTGCCCGAGCCGCTGTACTACAACGGCTGGAAGGCCGGAGAGCATATCTGCGGACCGACCGGCCATGAGGACGCGCTGGAGGGGGTGAACGCGGCGCGGCTGGGTATCGAGAAGATGGCCGAAACGGCGGTCAGCGGACGTGCAGTGCTGATTGATCTTGAGCGTCACTGCGGCCATGAGCGGGTGCTGGTGGACTACGCGCGCCTGCAGCAGATCATGCAGGCTGACGGCGTGGTGGTAGAGCCGGGCGATATGGTTTGCCTGTATACCGGCTTCGCCGATGTGATTTTGGAGATGGCACGCGAGCCCGACGCCCAGCGCCTGGCCGCCAGCTGCGCGGTGCTGGATGGCCGCGATCCGGCGTTGCTGCAATGGATTACCGACAGTGGCTTGAGTGTGCTGATCGCCGACAACTACGCGGTAGAGGCCTATCCGGCGCGTGAGGGTGACGGTTGTTGCGCGGCGTTGCCGCTGCACGAGCATTGTCTGTTCAAGCTGGGTATTCACCTGGGCGAGCTATGGTATCTGACCGATCTGGCGCAGGCGCTGCGCACCGCCGGCCGCAACCGCTTTATGCTGACCGCGCCGCCGTTGCGACTGCCTGGCGCGGTGGGCTCGCCTGTCTCGCCAGTCGCACTGATCTAGGGCGGTTGCTCTTTACGGGCAAACGGGCCGGGCCGCACAAAACCCGACCATTTGGACAGGTGCGGTTCCGTATTGGTGCATAGGCCCTGTCTTGGTGCCTTGTTGTGATCGTTTGTGGTGCGCATGGCTGGGGCGTTCTGGTGGCACCTCAGGTCGGACGCCGACATGGCGGGGTGCCATCATCTGTGGTGCGCTTTTTGCAGGAGTGTTGTTCCGACTGACTCCGCGAGGCCGCCACCGTGACTCTACGAAGCGATCAAATGAACTTGTCTGCGGCCGAGCGCCGCTGGTTGCCTTGGTTTGGTCCCGGCGGCAAGATCGCCATGGGCTGGGCCTGCCGCGTCAATCGCAACCGCTACGCGCAGCTGGAATCGATCTTCAACAGCTTTGCAGCGACCCGTGTCAGGTTGCTGCAGCAGTGGTGTGAAAACCAGTGGAGCGGCCTGCAAAGCATTGCCCAGCAGTTGGGTGAGGACCTCGGCACGATTGATGAGGCGACCTTGTTGAAGCTGCGCAACAAGCTGCCGGATGCCTCCGAGCTGTTCGTGCTGGACAGCACGGGCTCGCCTTTGTGCAGCAGCGCCGGCCAACTGGGCGGCCTGCAGCCTGATGCCCAGGCGGTACGCGCCGGCCTGCAACACCGCTTTCTGCACGGCCCGTTCGTTGATCAGCGCACTCGCCAGCTGGGGCCCTCTACCTCCAGTTTCCACGATGCCGTAACCCTGATGTTTTACCTGCCGTTGAGCAATGCGGCCGGTCAGCCACTGGGCTGCCTCTGTGCGCGAGTACCCAACGATGTGCTGGGCGATCTGATCCAGCGTGAGGCCGGACACATCTATCAGGAGTCGGGCGACAATTACATCTTTATGGTCGAGTCGCGTTTTGACGCGAGCATCGAGCCGGGTCGTGCCTTGTCGCGCTCGCGCTTTGAAGACAGCACATTCAGTCATGGCGACAACCTGAAAAGTGGCATCAAAACGGCCTGGGGCACCGTCTCCGTGCGCGAGCACACCGAGTTTGAGGTGCGCTTTACCGACCCGGCTACCGGTGAGTTGCATCCGGGGGTACGCGAGACCATTCGCAACGGCGAAAACCTGTACGTTAAATACCCCGGTTACTCCGACTACCGGCACATTCCGGTTATCGGCAAGGGCGTTACCTTCAGTCTGCCCGGCTCGCCTGATCGTTGGGGCATGATGTGTGAGGCTGACCTGGAGGAGGTCTACCGTTATCGTTCGCTCAGCTTCTCGCTGATGCAGCAGTTTTGGCTGCTGGCGGTGCTGGTATTTGCGGCGCAACTGGGATTTGCCTGGGCGGGGCTGCAGGGTTGGGCCATGCATCTGGCCCACGTAGGGGTGCTGCTGGGAGCGGGCTTGTGGTTCCGCTTTGCCGCAACCCGCAAGCTGGCCCGCCGGCTGGGGCGCATGACCGAGATCATCCGTAATATCGCCGAGGGCGAGGGCAACCTCAGCCAGCGCATGGACACCACCCGCCTGGTGGCTGACGAGACGGGCGAGCTGGGGCGTTGGATCAACAGCTTTATCGACAACCTCGACACCATCGTGGGCCGGGTCAAGCAGGCCAGCCGTCACGCCTTGCAGAACAGCGAGCAGATGCTTGGCCGCAACCAGCAGGCCAGTGATACCGCCGAGGAAGTAACCACCAATATCCAGCAGATGCTGAGCATGATCGAAGCGCAGCTGCAGACGGTTAATTCAGCGTCTGAAACCGCCGCGCAGATGAAAGCCAATATGGCCACCGTGGTCGAAGCGGCGCGGGCGCGGCTGGACACCGTAACCAGCGGCACCCGCAAGATTCGCGACATTGTCGAAAGCTCGGCGGCCAGCGTGCAGGTGCTGGACAACCGTACCGGCGAGATTGTCGGCATGGTGTCGCTGATTACTGATATCACCAGCCAGACCAACCTGCTGGCGCTCAACGCCGCCATTGAGGCCGCGCGCGCCGGTGAGCACGGACGGGGCTTTGCTGTGGTCGCTGATGAGGTGCGGGCGCTGGCCTCGCGCACCGCCAAGGCGGCAGAGGAAATCAGCCAGGGCATTACCAGCATCCGCGATGCGACCCGCGAAACTGTGGTGGTGATGGAGCGCGGCGTGGCTGATGTGGATGTGCAATTGCAGCAGGCCGCCAGCGCGTCTGATGACAACAACCTGCTGCATCAGACCGTCGAAGAGCTGTTTGAAGTGATCTCGGTGATGGACACCAACAGCAAGGAACACGGCCGCCAGGCCGGCCACGTAGCCGAAGCCACGCGCTCCATGAGCCAGGTAATCACCGCCCTGCGCGCCAGCTCCGGGCAGGTGAAGGAAACCGCATCGCGGCTGCATCAGTTGTCGGATACGTTTCAGGTTAGCGCCGACCGCTAGGCCAGCAACCGCTTGCCTAGCGGTAGCGGCAAGCTACAAGTTACAAGCAAAGGCAAACCTAGGCACGTGCTGGTTTGGCTGTTTCTTGTAGCTTGAAGCAGCCTTCTAAAGAAAAACCCCGGCTCTCGCGAGACCGGGGTTTTCTTGCAGCTTGCGGCTTGAAGCTTGCCGCTAGCTCTAAGCCTTTGGCTTAGAGCTTACCTTCCAGCTCCGGTACCGCCTCGAACAGGTCGGCTACCAGG
>DBHE01000015.1 GCA_002296055.1 Pseudomonadaceae bacterium UBA836 | reverse complement strand
TTGGTGGAGCCGGGGGGATTTGAACCCCCGTCCGCCAGTCCTCCGCTATCGGTTCTACATGCTTAGCCATCTCTACTTAGTTAACTCCGCGCCGCCCGAGTGGCAGGGTGCTTGGAGCGAGCTGTATAAGTTTTAGCCGTTACGTCTACAGCAAACTTGGCGGCGATCCTGTTCTATCTGTCGGTCAACTTCGGGTTTACAGGCATCCCCTGGTGACCGCTAGCCGGCTTAAGCGGCTAGTGCGTAGTTGTCGTCGTTGGCAACTATAAGTATGCAGCAGCGAATTTACGAGATCTGCTACCAACTCGGCATGCCCCTCAAGTTTTGTAACCGTCGTCGAATCCAAATCGGCCCCAAATCTTGCAGGTATGTTACTGGGACGCGATTGTACGCGAAAGGTTCCGGGGCGAACAGGGCAGGGTGCAGACAAAAGGTGCAGGCAAAAAAATACCCTGACGTGTCAGGGTATAGGGCGTTACATGCTTTAAACCATAAACAGGCGGGTGGAGCGACCTGCCTGTCATAAGCTGTGACTAGGTGTTCTGCAGTTGGTTCCGCGGGTGTGGAAAAAATCAGCGATTATTTTCGCGTACCACGCGCTGCTTCTCGCGGTCCCAGTCGCGCTCTTTCAGGCTCTGGCGCTTGTCGAAGTCTTTCTTGCCTCGCACCAGGGCGATTTCGCATTTGACCAGATGGCCCTTCCAGTACAGTGCCAGCGGCACGCAGGCGAAGCCCTTGGCTTGTACGCCGCCGATCAGCTTGTCGAGCTCGCGGGCGTGCAGCAGCAGTTTGCGTGTGCGGATCGGGTCGGCAATCACGTGAGTGCTGGCGGTCTTCAGCGGGGTGATGTGGGCGCCGAGCAGGAAGGCTTCGTCATTTTTGAGCATGATGTAGCTGTCGACCAGTTGCACTTTGCCTTCGCGCAGGCTTTTCACTTCCCAGCCTGTCAGGGCGATGCCTGCTTCAAAGCGTTGCTCGATGAAATAGTCGTGTTTGGCCTTTTTGTTCAGGGCAATGGTGCCGCTGTTGGCCGCTGGTTTCTTTGGTTTGCTCATGGGCGGCGATTATACCTGTATTTGCAGGGTTATAGCGTGGAGTTTTCGAGCAGTAGGCCTACCCTTCATTAATACGCCAGCTCTTGTGGGCGTTGGTCAAAATCTGGACAATGCCTTCCTTTTTTTCAGGGCTAACCGGGAACGCTCATGAGCAACGACGCTGTCTCCATTCACGGGATCTGGGCAAGTCGCTGGGTCTTCATTCTTGCCGCTACCGGCTCTGCCGTAGGCCTCGGCAACATCTGGAAGTTCCCTTATATGACCGGCGTTTATGGCGGTGGCGCCTTTGTGCTGGTGTACCTGATCTGTATCGCGCTCATAGGGTTGCCGGTGATGCTGGCAGAAACGCTGTTGGGGCGCCGCGGCCGTCAGAGCCCGGTGAATACCCTGAGCACGCTGGCGCGCTGTTCGGCGGCGTCCTCGCGCTGGTCCTGGGCGGCGATCATGGGGATGACGGGGGCGTTGCTCATTCTGTCGTTCTACAGTGTGGTCGCGGGCTGGGCGTTGGATTACATCCTGGGCATGCTGCGCGGCGAGTTCAGCGGCATCGATGGTGCTGGCGCTGGTGCGCGTTTCGGTGGGCTGACCAGCGACCCTGTGCGGCTCACCATTTGGCACTCGCTGTTCATGCTGCTGACCGCCTGGGTGATTGCCCGAGGCGTGGTGGCTGGCCTGGAGCGCACGCTGCGCATCCTTATGCCGTTGCTGTTTGTACTGCTGCTGGCGCTGCTGGGCTACAGCATGACCACCGGTCACTTTATGGAAGGCGTGCGCTTTCTGTTTGATTTTGATCTGGCCAAGGTGCCAGATGGCATTCTTGCCGCCATGGGTCATGCCTTCTTTACGCTGAGCGTCGGGGTGGGGTCGATCATGGTGTTTGGCGCCTATATGCCGCGTAAGGCGTCGATTGGCTCGACCGTGCTAACCGTCGGTTTGCTGGATACGGTAGTGGCGCTGACGGCTGGTATGGCGCTGTTCCCGGTGGTTTTTGCCGCTGGATTGCAGCCCAATGAAGGGCCGGGGCTGATGTTTGTCACGCTGCCGATTGCCTTTGGCAACATTGCCGGCGGCAACCTTTTTGGCGTGGTGTTCTTTCTGCTGGTAACTGTCGCTGCCTGGAGCTCTGCGATCTCGATGCTGGAGCCGGCGGTTGCGTTTTTTGTCGAGCGTACCGGCCGTAGCCGTGGCCAGGTAACCTCCGTTATTGCGTTGCTGTGCTGGGTAGTTGGCCTAGGTACGGTGCTGTCGTTCAACGTGCTGGCTGATGCGCGTTTCTTTGTAACTGATGCCGATGGTTGGCATCTGTTCCGCTGGACCAGCGAGGGCGGTATGACCTTCTTTGAGTCTATCGATTACCTCACCAGTCGCATCATGCTGCCACTGGGCGGGCTGCTGTTTGTGCTGTTTGCCGGCTGGGTGCTGGACCGTGATGTGTTCCGCGATGAGCTGGCGTTGCGGCATCAGCGCCTGTTCTCGCTGGTCTATTCGCTGTTACGCTATGTTGCCCCTGCGGGCATTCTGATCATTCTTGTAACCGAATTGACCAAGTGATAACCGTATGACGCATATTCAGCGCTCGGCTTTGCTGCCTTACCCGGCGAGCCATCTGTATGAGCTGGTAAACCGGGTGGAGCATTACCCCGAGTTTTTGCCCTGGTGTTCCGGGGCCACCATTCTCAGTGAGTCTGAGCATGAGATGTGTGCCCGGCTGGACATCGCCAAGGCAGGGGTTAGCCAGTCGTTTACCACGCGCAACGAGCTGGTGCCGGGCGAGCGCATCGCGTTGCAGCTGGTGGATGGGCCGTTCAGCGATTTTCGTGGTGTATGGGAGTTTAAGGCGCTCAGCGATTCGGCCTGCAAGATCACCCTTGATCTGCACTTCGAATATGCCGGAGCCCTAGTCAAGGCAACCCTTGGGCCGCTGTTTAATCAGGCTGCCAATGCCATGGTGGATGCCTTCTGTCAGCGTGCCAAGGAGACCTGGCGTGGCTGACAAGAGCGTGGTGGTGGAGGTGGCCTATGCGCTGCCGCACAAACAGAAGATCCTGTCGCTGACGGTGCCGGCTGGCACGTCCATGCGCGCCGCGGTACTACAGTCAGGTATTGAGCAGCACTTTCCTGAGTTGGACCCGAACAGCTGCCCGCTGGGCATTTTTGGCAAGGCTGTGCCCAAGCCCGATGAGCGTGTGCTAGAGGCGGGGGAGCGTGTAGAGATCTACCGTCCTCTGATTGCTGACCCCAAAGAGGTGCGCAAGCAGCGCGCTGCAAAGGCCAAGGCGGCTAAGGGCGAAGACTAGGAGAGCGGTTTTGCTCGAGCAGTGCCGGCGACCGGCACTGCTGCAAAGGCTGCGTTACTCGCCGGTGCCCAGCGGTGCGCCCAAGTCAACCGGGTAGCTCTCAACGCCGCTGCCGCTCATGATCTGTTCGTCGGTGCTTTGGCCTGGCATGAAGTCGCCAGCCAAGCCAACCAGGCGGTTGTCTTCAAACGTCAGGCTGATGCGCTCTTGCACCCGATCATTGTGGCCGGATTCCAGGCTGTAGAGGTAGTCCCAGCGGTTAGGATGAAAGGTATCCTGAATCAGCGGGGTGCCCATGATGTAGCGCACCTGGCGGGTGGTCATGCCGGGGCGCAGCTGATCAACCATTTCCTGGGTGACGACGTTGCCTTGCTGGATATCGATCTTGTAGATGCCGGGGATAATGCCGCAGCCGGAGAGCAGGGTAATAGATGCACTGCATAACAGTATGCAAAGGTTTCGATTAAAGCTTTTTCGCGTCACGTGCTAACATCCGCTATCGTGGAATGGCTGAAAAGCCTCGATCATACCCGACTCATACCGCCCTGCGAAGCGCTGAACGAGAATACTACCCATGGTTGAAAATCAAGAACTCCGCAAAGCCGGCCTGAAGGTCACCCTGCCGCGGGTGAAAATCCTGCAGATGCTGGACGGCTCAAATGAGCGCCACATGAGCGCCGAGGACGTATATAAGGCATTGATGGAGGCGGGCGAAGATGTAGGCCTGGCGACCGTCTATCGCGTGTTGACTCAGTTCGAAGCCGCAGGCCTGGTTGTGCGGCACAACTTTGACGGCGGTCATGCTGTTTTTGAGCTGGCTGACGGCGGACACCACGACCACATGGTCTGTGTGGACACGGGCGAGGTCGTAGAGTTTTTCGATGCGGAAATCGAGCGTCGTCAGCGCGAGATCGTCAAAGAGCACGGTTACGAACTGGTTGAGCACAATCTGGTGCTGTACGTGCGTAAGCCGCAGAAGTAGTTGTTGCGGTCAGAAAGAAGCCGGGCTTAGCGCCCGGCTTTTTTGTTTTTCAGACTAGGTGTTGCTCAGTCTGCG
This sequence comes from Pseudomonadaceae bacterium UBA836, assembly GCA_002296055.1. Classification (GTDB taxonomy): domain Bacteria; phylum Pseudomonadota; class Gammaproteobacteria; order Pseudomonadales; family Pseudomonadaceae; genus Halopseudomonas. The sequence continues at coordinate 495 of DBHE01000015.1, read as the reverse complement.
GTGGTGCTGAGCAGCTTGCGCGCGTGGGCCAGGGATTCGTCGGTCAAATCAATGCCACCCAGCATGCGGGCGACTTCTTGAATGCGGGCCTCAGTGTCGAGCTGGTCGATGCAGGTGCGAGTGCTGTTGCGTGTCTGCTGTTTGCGTACGAAAAGGTGCTGATGGCCTTGCGCTGCGACCTGTGGCAGGTGGGTAACCGTCAGCACCTGGCCGCGGGCGCCAAGTTGGCGCAGCAGTTGTCCAACAATCTCTGCGGTCGGCCCGCCGATGCCCACATCCACCTCGTCGAATACCAGCGTTGGAACGCGTGAGGTTTGCGCGGTGATGACCTGGATGCCGAGGCTGATACGGGATAGCTCGCCACCCGATGCGACCTTGGCCAGCGACTTGGCAGGCTGGCCCGGGTTGGCGCTGACCAAAAATTCAACATTCTCCAGGCCGGTGACCGGGTAGCTGTCTGCATCCAGCGGCGTCAGCTGCAGCTCGATGCGTCCG
>DBHE01000107.1 GCA_002296055.1 Pseudomonadaceae bacterium UBA836 | reverse complement strand
AGAAATCGGGCGCCCCGAATGGGAGGACAGTATCTGTTAAAGCCCGGTTATCTTCAAGCTGTCACCCTCCAGACTGATCTGTACGGGCGCTTTCCATTGTTGCTTGCGCAGGTCCTCGGCAACCTTGTACTGACCGGCGATGGAAACCAGCTCGGCTTCCAGGCTCTGGCAGAAGATGCGCGCCTGCTGGTTACCCTGTACGCCGGCCAGTGCGCGGCCGCGTAGCGGGCCGTATACGTGGATGTGACCGTCAGCCAGTAGCTCGGCGCCGGCGCTGACCGGCGCGATCACGATCAGATCGCCGCCGCGCGCGTAGATCTGCTGGCCGCCGCGTACCGGCTCGGTGATGATCTTCCCGGCGCCGGCTGCTACCGGCGCAGGGGCGGCGGGGCTGGGAGCGGGCTTCGGCGCGGGCTTGGCGGCCGGCTTGGGCGCAGGCTCTGCGGCTACTTCAATCGGCTTTTCACGCTGCCGGCCCGGTGGCAGCAGGACCATGTCGGCGTTGCCAGCCAGCGTGCGAAAGTCCTCGCCGCCGCGTAGCGCTACCGGCTGCAGGCCGTGGTCTCGGCAGATGCTGAGCAGGTGGCGCAGGGTCATGTCGCTCAGCGGCTCGCTCAGCTTGTCCAGCGCAATCACCACCGGGGTGTCGACGAAGAAATTGGGCGCCTGCTCTACCTTCTCGGCCAGTTGTCTGGCGAACTGCTCCGGCGCCAGGCGAATGAGCTCGACCAGCGTCATCGTCAGCATGCCGCCCTTGAGGTGGAATACCGGGTCGTTGTCGAGCAGGTCGAGGGTAGTGTCAGCAGTCATGGTCCATCCAGTTCATAAAGAATCAGCGCTTCCTTATATAGATTGACCCCACAGATCGCAAGCCGCGTGCGCCTTGGTTAGAATGTGGGTTTTCGCTGAATGGGCCACCTGATGGATCGTCCTGGTTTTTCCACCGCATTGCTGCATCCGCGCTACTGGCTGCTCTGGTTGGGGCTGGGCCTGCTCTGGCTGGTGGTGCAGCTACCCTACCGTTGGCTGCTGGGGTTAGGTCGCCTGCTGGGTTGGGGCATGTTTCACCTGATGGGTGACCGCCGTGAAGTGGCGCGAACCAACCTGGCGCTGTGCTTTCCCGAGATGTCCGAGATCGCCCGTGAGCGCCTGCTGCGGGAAAATTTTGCGTCCAACGGTATAGCCCTGTTCGAGATGGCGATGGCCTGGTGGTGGCCGCGCCAGCGGCTGGCGCGCCTGGCCCATATCGAAGGGCTGGAGCATCTGAACAACGCGGCCGCCCAGGGCAAGGGTGTGGTTCTGATGTCGCTGCACTTCACCACCCTGGAGATTGGTGCGGCGCTGCTGGGCCAGGCGGTGACCATTGACGGTATGTATCGCGAGCACCGCAATGCGGCCTTTGATTTTGTGCAGCGTCGTGGCCGCGAGCGGCATAACCTGGATGCCAAGGCGGTAGAGCGCGAAGACGTACGCAGCATGCTGCGCTCGCTGCGGTCAGGCCGGGCGATCTGGTACGCGCCGGACCAAGACTACGGTCGTAAGGCCAGTGTCTTTGTGCCTTTGTTCGGTGTGCAGGCGGCGACGGTCACCGCGACCAGTACCTTTGCTCGCCTGGGCAAGGCGCTGGTGGTGCCCTTTACCCAAACCCGCCTGGCCGATGGCAGCGGCTATCGTCTGACTGTGCACCCGCCGCTGGAAGGCTTTCCGGGCGAAAACGAAACGGCCGACGCGCTGCGCATCAATCAGTGGGTCGAGCAGGCAATCAGTGCACAGCCGGATCAGTACATGTGGGTGCACAGGCGCTTCAAAACCCGCCCAGAGGGTGAGTCTCGGCCCTACGCCAAGCGCCGGCGGCGCAAGCGCAGGGCGCGGCGCAGCTGATGTTGGAGCAGACCAGTGGCGCCTGTACCGGGCTGATCCTCTCGGGCGGTGGCGCGCGTGCGGCCTATCAGGTTGGCGTGCTGTCGGTGTTGGCGGAGTTGCTGCCGGACGGCGCCAGTAACCCTTTTCCGGTGATCTGCGGCACCTCGGCAGGGGCGATCAATGCCCTGGCACTGGCAACCAATGCGCAGAACTTTGGCGCTGGTGTGGCGCGTTTGCAGCAGGTCTGGTCGGCGTTTTCCTGTGATCAGGTCTATCGCAGCGACTGGCCAGGTGTCTCGGCTCAAGCATGGCGCTGGGTCAGGGCCAATCTGCTGGGGGGCGCCAGCAAGCAGCCGACGGCATTGCTCGACAACGCGCCATTGCGCAGTCTGCTGCAACGTACCCTGCACTTCGGGCAGATTGATGAGGCGCTGCAAGCAGGGCTGTTGCAGGCGGTGTCGGTCAGCGCCTTTGGTTATCAGTCGGCCGAGTCGGTCAGCTTTTATCAGGGGCGCGAGCGTATTCAGCCCTGGTCCCGGCATCGCCGCGTTGGCGTGCAGACCCGTCTGGGGCTGGAGCACCTGATGGCCTCATCGGCGATTCCCCTGGTTTTTCCACCAGTGCAGCTCAACCGCGAATGGTTTGGAGATGGCGCGGTACGCCAGCAGGCGCCGATCAGTCCGGCGTTGCACCTCGGTGCCAACCGGGTGCTGGTGATTGGGGTGTCAGATAACCTGGCCAATCAGCCGGCCGGCGGTCGCCGTGGCCCGCGCCTGCGTGCAGCCTTGCCGCCGACCCTGGCGCAAATTGGCGGGCACCTGCTCAGCAGCACCTTTGTCGATAATCTGGAAGCGGATATTGAGCTGCTGGAGCGCATGAACAAGCTTGCCGGCTATCTGCCGGTAGGCTCGCGGATGAATGGCAAGGGCTTGCGCAAGGTGGAGGTGGAGATTATTTCACCCAGTGAGCCGCTGGATATCATTGCAGCGCGTCATCGCAAGCTGCTGCCGCGCAGCGTGCGCGCGTTTCTGCGGGGCAGTGGCGCAACCCGGGCATCCGGCGGCAGCGTGGTGAGCTATCTGCTGTTTGAAGCCGACTACACTCGCGAGCTGATCGCGCTTGGCCGCCGTGATGCCTTGGCTAAGCGCGATCAGCTGCAGCGTTTTCTTAGCCTGCCACCAGTACTCGAATAGCGTCCAGGCGCAGTTTGGCCTGTGTTAGTACCAGGTCGCCTTCGCCCAGTCGCAGCTGCAGGGCCTTGATCTCATCGTCGCGTACCAGCGGGTTGACCTGCTGCAGCGCTTTGAGTCGATCAATTTCTTCTTCCAGCTCAGTGCGCAGCTGGGCGCGAGCGTCGTCGACCAACTGGCGATGCTGCGCGTCAGCGGCCTTTTCAGCCTTGTTCAGCAGGCCCTCGACCTGCTCGCGCTGGGTCTTGGCGATTTTCACTGCCAGTTGTCGTGGCAGCGATTCGATTTGTCCGTCCAGCGTGTCAAAGCTGACCTTGCCCGCCAGGTTGTTGCCGTTGATGTCCAGCAGGCAGCGAATCGGCGTAGGCGGCAGCACGCGCTGCAGCTGCAGGGCTCGCGGGGCAACGGCCTCGCAGACATAGATACATTCAAGCAGCATGGTGCCGGGCTTCAGGGCCTTGTTTTTCAGCAGGCCAACAGCGCTGTTGCCCATGCTGCCCGATAGCACCAGGTCCATACCGCCTTGCAGCATGGGGTGCTCCCAGGTCAGAAACTGCATGTCTTCGCGCGACAGGGCGGTGTCGCGGTCATAGGTGACGGTGACACCCTCTTCGTTACCCAGCGGGAAGCCGGCATCCAGCATGCGTTCGCCCGGACGCAGGATTAGGGCGTTGTCGGAGTGGTCTTCGCTGTCTACTCCGAAGACGTCGAACAGACGCTCCATATAGATGGGCAACTGGAAGTCACTGTCCTGTTTGGCGATAGCGTCGATCATTTGCTCGGCGTCGGCCTGGCCGCGAGAGTGCAGTTCGAGCAGGCGGTCGCGGCCGTTGTGCAACTCTTGCTCCAATGCCTGACGTTCGTCGCGGGCACGCTCAATCAGCGCATCCCAGCCGTCCTGAGCCGGGTGATCCAGGTGTTGCAGCAGCTCGCGACCATAGCTGTGCTGCAGCGCGTTACCGGTGGGGCAGGTGGCGCGGAAGGCGTTCAGGGCCTGGTCGTACCACTGGAACAGGTGTGCCTGGGCGGTGCCCTCCAGATAAGGGATGTGCAGCTGGATACGGTGCTGTTGACCAATACGGTCCAGGCGGCCGATGCGCTGCTCCAGCAAATCCGGGTGGGTAGGCAGGTCAAACATCACCAGATGGTGGGCGAACTGGAAGTTGCGGCCCTCGCTGCCGATTTCCGAGCAGATCAGCACCTGGGCGCCAAATTCTTCATCGGCGAAGAAGGCTGCTGCGCGGTCGCGCTCAACAATACTCATGCCCTCGTGGAACACGGTGGCGGGGATGCCGCTGCGGATGCGCAGGGCGTCTTCCAGGTCGAGCGCAGTCTCGGCGTGGGCGCAGATCACCAGCACTTTGTTGCGCTTGAGAAGTTTGAGGGTGTCGATCAGCCACTCGACGCGCGGATCGGCTTGCCACCAGGGCTGCTCCTGACCGTCAAAGTCGGCTTGCAATGGCTGCTCTGGATAGAGCGCCACTTGCCCTTCAAGGTCTTGGTATTGCGCGGGGCAGGGCAGAGGGTAGGCGTGCAGGTCGCGCTCTGGAAAGCCAGCAATCGCGGCGCGGGTGTTGCGGTAGAGCACGCGGCCGGTGCCGTGTCGGTCGAGCAGTTGACGCACCAGACTGTCACGCGCGGCCGGGGCGTCATCGCCGCCCTTGTCCAGCGCGGCGAACAGTGGGGTGGCGCTATCGCCAAGCCAGCCGGCAATGGCACTGCGGTCTTCACTGCTGAGCTGATCCTGCTCCAGCAGGTGCTGCACGGCTTCGGCCACCGGCTGATAGCGTTCAGCCTCCTGGACAAAGTCTTCCAGGCTGTGGAAACGATCCGGGTCGAGCAAACGCAGGCGAGCGAAATGGCTGGCCTGGCCGAGCTGTTCGGGTGTGGCGGTGAGCAGCAGCACGGCCGGGGTTTGGCGAGCCAGCGTATCGACCAGCGCGTATTCGGGGCTGGGGTTGTCCTCATGCCAGACCAGGTGGTGGGCTTCGTCCACCACCAGCAGGTCCCAGTCGGCTTGCAGCAGGTGGTCCTGCGCACTGGGGTTTTCCAGCAGAAACTCCAGCGCTACCAGCGCCAGTTGCTCTTCTTCGAAGGGGTTGCTATCGGCGCCGTCGCAGCGGTCGGCATTGAACAGCGCGAACTGCAGGTTGAAGCGGCGACGCATTTCGACCAGCCACTGGTGCTGCAGGTTTTCCGGCACCACGATCAACACCCGGCGCACGCGGCCGGTCTGCAGCTGACGATGCAGGATCAGGCCGGCTTCAATGGTCTTACCCAAGCCAACCTCGTCGGCCAGCAGGACGCGGGGCGCCATGCGGTCTGCGACGTCGCGGGCTATGTGCAGCTGGTGGCCGATTGGCTGGGTACGTACGCCGGCCAGGCCCAGCAGCGGCGAGCGCTGGATGCGGCAATAGTGGCGCAGACTTTCAAAGCGCAGGCTGAACCAGGGCAGCGGGTCAATCTGGCTGGCAAACAGGCGGTCACTGGCCAGACGAAACTGAATGAAGTTGTCCAGCATGGTTTCCGGGAAGCTGGCGCTCTCGCCATCTTCACGTAGCCCTTGGTAAACCAGCAGGCCGTCGGCCTCGCTAACGTCGCTGACCACCAGTTGCCAGCCCTCATGGTGGCTGATGGCATCGCCCGGGCTGAAGCGCACGCGAGTCAGGGGTGCGTTGCGCAGGGCGTAGTGGCGGGTTTCACCGCTGGCCGGATACAGCACAATCACCACGCGGTCATCCTGTGACAGGACGGTGCCCAGCCCCAGTTCTGCTTCGCTGTCACTGACCCAGCGCTGTCCCGGGATAAAAACCGTCATGCCACTCTCCTGATGGTGCCGAAAAAGGGCGCATATCGTACCCGATCACCTGCCATCCCGGAACCGGCGACTTGCCTTTGGTTGGCGCTGGTGGGACAGTTGAGTTGGTCAAAAAATGTGCAATTTGTGCGTTGCGTCACTTTCGTATGCATAAAGACAAGGATTTGGCAGTCGATACAACAGTGTAGTCGGTCGTTTTTTTACGGATGCCACTTAGGGAATGGACCATGCTGATACCCGGATTGCCGCCAGCCGGCGCCCAGAACGATGCGGTAAAAACCAGTCGCGAGGTGAAGCCCTCGGCGGCCAGTGAACCGCTGCATGACGCGGCAACCCCGCAGGTTGAGCGTCGCCACAGTGATCGTGGGCGCTGGCCGGAGCGCAGGCGTGGTAAGCGTAAGGCCTCTGCCCGACGGGAGCCTGCTCGGCAAAGGGCGCAGGCGCAAGATGGCGAGGAGCTGGACCTGCCGGATAAGGGGCTGCTGGTCGATATTGAAGTTTGATAGTCTGGGTTTAGGGAAGCCCCGATGGTCGGTGCGTCCCGGAACCGATGAGTGGAGTCATGACCGACGAAAACCGCAATGGTGATGTGATCGATTTGGGTGAAGCCCGTCGTCAACGGATTCACGATATTCACGATGCCCGCCTGGAGGCCATGCGCGATGCATTTGCGCGCGCGTTGCCGCTGCCAGCTGGCAGCAAGGCTGGCAAAAAGAATCGCCGCAACAAAAAGAAGAAGTAGCTCCCGCTCTATTGACCCTCGTCAATAACCCTACAGCCCGCAAGGCATAACCTGCAGTCATTGCTAACGCAGGAGGTGGGTTATGTACGTTGATGAAGCAGTCATTGCCGGTGTCATTACAGTGGGTTTGATGGTGGCTTTCTTGGGCGGCGTGGGGGTGTTTATCTGGCGCGACGCACACAAGAAGAAGGCCAAGTAAGAGCGGGCGCGATAGTCGCATCAGGCTTGGGCCGGAGCTGACCTGAGCTTGCCGCAGCGGGCATAATGGGTAACCACCGCCGTTGGTTATCCCTTATGTCTGTCAACTCTTCAGCCGGCCGCGTTCGCTGCCGGGTGTGTGCTCGACCACAGGCTCAGTGCCTGTGTTCATTGATCCCTCGTTTGTGGCCGGCAACCCAATTGCTGGTGATTCAGCACCCTGATGAAGCCTCCCATGCGCTCAATACGGCTCGCCTGTTGGTGCCTGGGTTGGTTAACGCTCATTTGCTGGTGACCGAGTCGTTGCAGCAGCACCCGGCCTGGATGCGTCGTCTGCAGGACCCGCGGTGGCGTAACGAACTGCTTTTTCCTGGCGAGCAGGCGCAGGTCTTAGCGCCGGCACCGGCTGATCTGCGCCCCCGGCGGTTGGTGCTGCTCGATGGCACCTGGCGCAAGGCGCGTAAGCTGGTTTACCTCAATCCGATTTTGCAATCGCTGCCGCAGGTGCGCCTGCCGGCGGGGCTGATCAGTCGTTATCGGTTGCGCAAAGTGCCGCAACCGGGCGCGTTGTCCACCATCGAGGCGGGCGCCGAAGCGCTCTCGATATTGCACCAGGGTTTTGACAAGCGCGCGCTGCTGGCGCCCTTTGAAGCGCTGATCGAGGGGCAGATTCGCGCCATGGGTCAGGCGCGTTATCAGCAGAACTATCTATCGGACACCGACAGCGCTGCCAAATAGGGTCGCGCATTCACAGATTTTATTATCCTCGTTTAGCGCTGGTGCCGATGCGACGGCTCGCTAGACTGCCCAGAACAGGTCATCGCCTGTGCCACAACAAGAACAACAGGTAAGGGGATAGCATGCAAGCAACAGGACAGCGGGTGGTGATTACCGGTGCTGGTAGCGGCCTGGGTCGTGAACTGGCGCTGCGTTATGCGCGCGAGGGCGCAAGGCTGGCGCTGGCAGATATCAACGATCAGGGTCTGGAAGAAACGCGTCGCATGGCGACCGCCGCGGGCGGGTGGGCCTTCACCCAGCGCTGTGATGTGCGCGACTTCAGCCAGCTGGCAGCCTTGGCCCAGAGCTGTGATGAGCGTCTGAACGGGGTTGATGTGCTGATCAACAACGCGGGCATTGCCTCTGGCGGTCTGTTCTGGGATCTGTCGCTGGAAGACTGGGACTCGCAGATCTGCATCAACTTGATGGGCGTGGTTAAGGGCTGCAAGGCGTTCATGCCGCTGTTTATGCGTCAGGGCAGTGGTCGCATCATCAACGTGGCATCCATGGCTGCCCACATCCAGACGCCGGGCATGAGTAATTACAATGTGGCCAAGGCTGGTGTGGTGGCGCTCTCGGAGAGTCTCTTGGCAGAGCTGCACCCACTGGGCATCAAGGTGAGTGTGCTGTGTCCGTCATTTTTCCAGACCAACCTGCTGGCCTCGTACCATGGGCCGGACACTCAGGCACGCGACGATATGGCCAAACTGCTGGAAAACTCCCCCATCAGTGCTGCCGATGTGGCGGATATCACCTATCGCGAGAGTGAGGCTGATCAGTTCATGATTCTGCCGCATGAGCGCGGGCGGCTGGCGCTGGAGCAAAAACGCGCTAATCCGCAGGTTATCTACGACGAAATGTTCCGTCTGGCGGCCAAGCGCGTGCCCGTCAACTGAAGGCCGGTCCGTCGGCAGCCGTCTGTCGGCGGACTATGGCGTTTTATCAGCTGTGTCTATTGTGTTTCCTGTTGTGGCCTTGGGGCAGTATGCTTGGCGACCTTTGACGGGTTGCCCGTCTGAACCCCTAGGCAAGCAATGAGGTTATCGCAATGCGTGAAGTCGTAATCGTCGACAGCGTCCGCACCGGTCTGGCCAAGTCCTTCCGCGGCAAGTTCAACATGACCCGTCCGGATGACATGGCGGCCCACTGTGTCAACGCGCTGATTGAGCGCACGGGCATTGACCCCAAGATGATCGACGACTGCATCGTCGGTGCCGGCTCCAACGAAGGCGCTCAAGGTCACAACATCGGCCGTAACGTTGCCGTGCTGTCCAAAATGGGCATCGACGTTGCTGGTATGACCCTGAACCGCTACTGCTCCTCCGGTCTGCAGGCGATCGCCATCGCTGCCAACCAGGTTGCTTCCGGCTGTTCTGACGCCATCGTTGCTGGTGGTGTTGAGTCCATCACCATGACTGCCAAGAGCCGCAACACTGACAACTTCGTCAACCCGATCCTGGAAAAAGACTTCCCGGGCATCTACTACCCGATGGGTCAGACTGCCGAGATCGTTGCGCGCCGCTACAACGTTACACGTGAACAGCAGGACAACTACGCACTGCAGAGCCAGCAGCGTACTGCCCGCGCTCAGGCCGAAGGTCTGTTCGACGACGAAATCGTGCCGATGAACGTCAAGTATCAGGTTCAGGACAAGGCTACTGGCGAAATTACCATCGTTGACGGCGTTGTTGAAGGCGACGACTGCAACCGCCCTGACACCACCATCGAAGGCCTGAACAGCCTGAAGCCGGTGTTTGCCGAAGACGGTTCCGTGACTGCCGGTAACGCCTCTCAGCTGTCTGACGGCGCTTCCATGACCCTGGTCATGAGCCTGGACAAGGCGCTGGAGCTGGGCCTGAAGCCGCTGGCCTACTTCCGTGGCTTCACCGTTGCTGGTTGCGAGCCTGACGAGATGGGCATTGGTCCGGTTTACTCCGTGCCGAAGCTGCTGAAGTCTCGCGGTCTGACTGTCGAAGACATCGATCTGTGGGAGCTGAACGAAGCCTTTGCTTCCCAGTGCCTGTACGCTCGTGACTTCCTGAAGATCGACAACGAGAAGTACAACGTCAACGGCGGCTCTATCTCCATTGGCCACCCGTTCGGTATGACTGGTTCGCGTCAGGTGGGTCACCTGGTTCGTGAGCTGCAGCGTCGCGGCAAGCGTTATGGCATCGTCACCATGTGTGTTGGTGGTGGCATGGGCGCAACCGGCCTGTTCGAAGCCTATCGCGGCTGATCGGCGCGGCCGCGTCAGCGGCCCCGATGACAGAAGGCGTCTTCCGTAAGGAAGGCGCCTTTTTTGTTGCACAAAGCGCGGTGCACTGCGGTGATTGGTTGCCGGCCTTATGGCACAATGCGGTTTTGCTGGCTCGGACGGAAAAAGCGCGTGAGCATTCAACCTGGCAGGACATACACAGATGGCGACTGAGCTGCGGCGAGTCGTCTTCGTGCTGCTGCCCGGCGCTCATCCTGGCAGTCTGATGCCCGCGCTGTCGGTGCTGCTGTCGGCCAATCGCATGGCCGAAGAGCCCCTTTACCAGATCGAATGCTGCACGCTTGAGGAGCAATCAGTGCGCGCGGCGGATGGTCTGCTGTTGCAGCCCGCGCCGCTGCAGGACTGCGCTGCCGGTTTTAGCCAGCTGTGGTTGGTGGCCGAGCACCTGCATGCGGTTGACTCGTTGCCCTACTGGCTGGCGCCGCAGCTTGCCGAATGGGTGGCTGCTGGTGTGCTGGTCGGTGGCCTGGAGGCGGGCGTCGCGGTGCTGGCAGCGTGCGGTGTACTTGATGGCGCTCGTTGCGCGGTGCACTGGCGCATGCTTGACGAATTTCGCGAGCGCTTCCCGGAAGTGGAGGCCGTCACCCAGCTATTTGTGCAGAGCGCCAATCTAGCCACCAGCAGTGGCGGCCTTGCCAGCACTGACCTGTTGCTCAGCGTATTGGCGCAGGAGCAAGGACAGGATCTGGCGGCCCTGGTTGCCGAGGACCTGGTGATTGAGCGCACCCGCGACGGTAGCGAGCGGCAACGTATGCCACTGCGCAATCGGCTGGGCAGTAGCCATCCCAAGTTGACCCAGGCGGTCATTCTGATGGAGTCCAACATTGAAGAGCCGCTGACCACAGACGAAATTGCTCGGCACGTCTGCGTGTCTCGGCGGCAGCTGGAGCGCATTTTCAAGCAGTATCTCAACAGCGTACCGTCGCAGTATTACCTGGAGTTGCGGCTCAATCGGGCGCGCCAAATGCTGTTGCAGACCAGTAAGTCGATTATTCAGATAGGCCTGTCCTGTGGGTTTTCATCCGGGCCGCATTTTTCCAGTGCCTATCGCAACTGTTTCGGCGTCACACCGCGCGAAGATCGCAACCAGCGCCGCGCGCAGCAGGCGGCAGAAAGCAGTACCTGATTGAGGCTGTCCGCCGAGGCGGGCCGCCATGAACGCACATCCGGTTGATGTGCCCTTTGATAGCAAGGAGATGACAGTGTCAGCAACGGTCGGTCGGTCCGATTTTGATCGGGTAATGGTCCCCAATTACGCACCGGTGAATATGGTTCCGGTTCGCGGCGCGGGCTCGCGTCTGTGGGACCAGGAAGGCCGAGAATACGTTGACCTGGCCGGCGGCATCGCGGTGAATGCGCTGGGGCACGCGCACCCGGCGCTGGTAGAGGCGCTCACCGAGCAGGCCGGCAAGCTGTGGCACGTCTCCAATATCATGACTAACGAGCCGGCGCTGCGCCTGGCCGACAAGCTGGTGCAGGCCACCTTCGCCGAGCGGGTGTTTTTCGCCAACTCCGGTGCCGAGGCCAACGAGGCGGCCTTTAAGCTGGCGCGCCGCTGGGGGCACAACACCGGTGGTGCGGCCAAGCACCAGATTATCGCGTGCACCAACAGCTTCCACGGTCGCTCGCTGTTTACCGTCAGTGTCGGCGGTCAGCCCAAGTATTCCGAAGGCTTCGGCCCTGCCATGGGCGGCATCAGCCATGTGCCCTATCAGGACCTAGCCGCGCTGGAAGCGGCTATGTCCGATGCCACCTGTGCGGTGGTACTGGAGCCGGTTCAGGGCGAAGGGGGCGTTATTCCCGCCAGCAGCGACTATCTGCAGGCGGTGCGCGCACTTTGTGACAAGCACCAAGCGCTCTTGGTGTTTGACGAGGTGCAAAGCGGCATGGGGCGCACTGGCAAGCTGTTTGCTTATATGAACAGCGGCGTCGTGCCTGACATTCTGACCAGTGCCAAGAGCCTGGGCGGCGGCTTCCCGATTTCGGCGATGCTGACCACCACGGCGATTGCCGAGCATTTTGCCGTGGGCACCCACGGCAGCACCTACGGCGGTAATCCGTTGGCCTGTGCGGTTGCCGAACGGGTGCTGGATATCGTCAATACGCCGGCCGTGCTGGATGGCGTGCAGCAACGGCATGAGCGCTTGCGTGCTGAGCTGGAAGCCATGGGCGCGGAGTTCGGCGTCTTCTCCGGCGTACGCGGCAGCGGTCTGCTGCTGGGTGCGGTGATGAGTGACGCCTGGCGCGGTAAGGCCAAAGACGTGCAGATGCTCGCGCAGGAAGAGGGCGTGCTGGTACTGCAGGCGGGGCCGGATGTGGTGCGCTTGGCGCCGAGTCTGATCATTGAAGAAGCCGATATGGCCGAAGGCCTGGCGCGCTTGCGCGCTGCGTTGCAGCGACTGGTCGCCTAGGCCCTGGGAGAGAACTGGATGCTGATGCTGCGTTTGGGCAGGACGGCGGACCTGCCACAGATCGAGCGCCTGGCGGCGGCGAGCCCGGTTGGGGTAACCGCGCTGCCGGCTAGTCGTGAGCGGCTGGCCGATATCCTTGCAGCATCGGAAGCCTCCATGGCCGAGGAAGTGACCTTCAGTGGTGAAGAACGTTACTTCTTTGTGCTGGAAGACACCGTGACAGGCACGCTGGTTGGCTGTAGTGGCATCATTGCGGCCTCCGGTTTTCGTGCGCCTTTCTATACCTTCCGCAACGAAATGTTTGTGCACGCCTCGCGTGAGCTGGGGCTGCACAACCGTATTCACGTGCTGTCGCTCTGCCACGACCTCACCGGCCATAGCTTGCTGGTGGGTTACCATCTGAGTGAGGGTTATCACCGCCCTGAACTACTGCAGCTAAACGCCCGCGGTCGGCTACTGTTTATGGCTAGTCACCCCCAGCGCTTTGCTGAATCCACCTCTGTGGAGGTGGTCGGTATCAGTGACGACCAGGGTAATGCGCCGTTCTGGGATGCGGTGGGTCGTCATTTCTTCGCCGTCAGCTACGCCGAGGCTGAGCGCATCGGCAGCGAGCGCGGGCGTGGCTTTCTGGCGGAGCTGATGCCGGGCTATCCGATCTACGTACCCATGTTGTCTGATGAAGCTCAGGAAGTAGTCGGGCAGGTCAATCCCAGTGTGCAGGATGTGTTCGACATCCTCATGGATGAAGGATTCGAGACCGATAACTACGTCGATATTTTTGACGGCGGGCCAGTGGTCAATGCGCGGACCGCCATGCTGACCAGTGTGCGCCACAGTCAGCTGGCGCAGGTGGTGGTAGGTCAGCCGCAGGCCGGCGACAACCTGTGGCTGGTCGCCAATACCAAGGTGTGTGATTTTCGTGCCTGTGCCCTGCGCTTCGACTGGCAGCCGGGTCAGCCACTGCAGCTGGATGCCGCCACTGCCCAGGCCTTGCGTGTCGCCGAGGGTGATAGCCTGCGCCTGATTAGGGGAGACTGAGATGCTGGTACGGGCTGCCACATTGCAAGATCTGGATGCGTTGCTGTCGCTGGCGCAAAGTGCGGGCGCCGGGCTGACCACGCTGCCGGCCAGCGAGGAGCGTCTGCGTGAGCGCTTGCAGCTGATCGAGCAGAGCTTTGCCGGGCAGGTGCCCCAGGCGGACGCCGACTACTTGTTGGTGCTGGAGGCAATGGACGGCCGTATTGTCGGCTCCAGTGGGATGCTGGGTGCAGCTGGCTTGCGCGAGCCCTGGTACAGCTACCGCATGGGGCTGACTGTGGCGGCCAGTGATGAGCTGGGCGTGTACCGGCAGCACCCAACGTTGTTTCTGGTCAATGATCTAACCGGCGCCACGGCGCTGTGTTCCTACTTCCTTGCGCCTGAGTTTCGCTCGGGCGACTCGCCGCGTCTGCTATCGAAGGCGCGGTTCATGTTTATGGCAGACGCGCCGCAGGATTTCTCCGAGAGGGTGGTTGTGGAGATGCGCGGTCGCGCAGGCGAGAATGATCGCTCACCCTTCTGGGACAGCCTGGGGCAGCATTTCTTCCGCATGGACTTTGCCTATGCCGACTATCTGACCGGTTTGGGGAACAAGGCCTTTATCGCTGAAATGATGCCCAAGTTTCCGCTCTACGCCTGCTTTTTGAGTCAGGCAGCGCGTGACGCCATCGGGCAGGTACACCCTGATTCTGAAGCGGGCCGGCTGGTGCTGGAAGAAGAAGGCATGCGCTATCAGGGCTATATCGACATCTTTGATGGCGGCGCCACCCTGGAGGCGCAGCGTGGACAGATTCGCGCTATTCGCGACAGCCGCACCCTGCTGCTGGCTATCGGTACGCCGGGCGATGAAGCCGAGCCCTATCTCATCTCCAATCGCGGGCGTGACAATTGCCGCATGATTGCCGCCCCGGCGCGCGTAGCTGCCGGCACACTGGTGGTGGGTGCTGAGTCAGCAGAGCGCTTGAAATTGCGCGCCGGCACCCTGGTGCGCGCGGTTGCGCTGAACGCTTGAGCGTCGCCGGCGCCTTTATCGGCCGGTGCTCTGCAACGCAGGCGCGCCGGTCTTGTCAGCCGCGGCAATAGCGCAGTGAACCTCGCGGACTGTTCAATGGTCCGAATCTATGGAAGGCATTGTGAATATCAACCTTGGAGGTAATGCATCCAGCGCTCTGATGCTTATATAATGCGGCTCTTTGCCAGTTTGGATGCTCCATCTGGGGCAGCCTCTCCACGCGGCGCAGACCGCGACATGCTCCCGACGTTCAGCTGGCCGACCCGTCTCTGGTAAGGGAATTATGAAAAGCGCAGACATCCGTGAATCCTTCCTCCGTTTCTTTGAAGAAAAGGGGCACACCCGCGTTGCCTCCAGCTCGCTGATTCCGGCCAACGACCCGACATTGCTGTTCACCAACGCCGGCATGAACCAGTTCAAGGACTGCTTCCTGGGCCTGGAAAAGCGCGCCTATACCCGCGCAACCAGCAGCCAGAAGTGCGTGCGCGCCGGCGGCAAGCATAATGACCTGGAGAACGTCGGGTACACCGCGCGCCATCACACCTTCTTCGAGATGCTGGGCAACTTCAGCTTTGGCGACTACTTCAAGCGCGATGCCATCCATTATGCGTGGGAGTTTCTGACCTCGGACAAGTGGTTGAACCTGCCGCAGGAGAAGCTCTGGGTCACCGTCTACGCCAGCGATGACGAGGCGTACGACATCTGGACCAAAGAAGTGGGTGTGCCCGCCGAGCACATGGTGCGTATCGGCGACAACAAGGGTGCGCCATACGCCTCTGACAACTTCTGGGCCATGGGCGAC
>DBHE01000189.1 GCA_002296055.1 Pseudomonadaceae bacterium UBA836 | reverse complement strand
GACCACCCGCTCCTGCTCGCCAGCAGGCAGCTGGCCGCGCCAGGCCTCCAGGGTGCGACCGTAATCACTCTCGATCTGGTAGGCCTCCAGTACGCGCCGGTAGAGCTCGGCAACGCTCACCTCGGGGTCAATCAGCAAATCTTGCAGGCGCGCAATGCGGTCTTCGCGCTCATCTAGCAGAAAGGGCATGTCCAGCGCGACAAAGGCCTCCAGCGATTCGATCATGCGGCGGATCAGCGGCAGCATCTCACGCTGGGTATCCGCCAGACTATCGATCTGCTGCTGCAGGCTGGTCAGCTCCTGCTCCTGCGCCTCCACCATCAGCTGCAGCCGCTCGCTGTAGTCATTCAGCGCGACGGCCTGGTCCTGTGCCCTGGTGTATTCCTGCAGGGCCGACTGGGCCGCATCGTCAAGGCTGTCGATGCGCTGTTGCGTGGCAACCGCCTCGGCGGTCAGTTCGCGGCTTTCCTGCTGCGCCTGCTGCAAGGCCTGCTGCGCCTGCACACTAAGTGGCGCGGCAAGCAGTGCGACCAGCCAAACTGCTTTCATTCGCTGTTCCCCCGGCGAAGGCTGGCCTGACCAGCCCGTCAAAAAGAGAATGATTATCATCTTTAAATTGGAGCTTCTGCAACCTCTGCGCGCCGGCGGGGGGTGCGGCAGCCTGCCGCATCCATCTGCGTCGGCTACTTGCTCCAGATCAATAGTCCACCTGAGACCAGTCCGTAGAGTAGCAACTGTCCAACACATCAGGAGACAAACCATGTCCGCTTTTGCATCCCGCCTCGGTCTCGCAGCGCTTTTTGCCCCCGTTCTGCTGGCCGCCTCGGTCACCGCCCAGGCTCACCAGGCTGGCGACATCATCGTTCGCGCCGGTGCCGTCACTGTTGATCCGAAAGAGGACAGCAGCCGCGTTAAGGTTGGCGGTGTACCGCAGGCCGGCACTGCCGCCACCCTCAATAGCGACACCCAACTGGGTCTGAACCTGGCGTACATGCTGTCCGACAACTGGGCGGTGGAGGTGCTGGCTGCCACTCCGTTCGAGCACGACATCGGCACCAAAGGTCTGGGCGGCCTGGAGCTGGGGTCCACCAAACACCTGCCGCCGACCATCAGCGTGCTGTACTACCCGATGGCCAGCAGCTCCGCCTTCCAACCGTACGCGGGCTTGGGCATCAACTACACTTGGATGTTCGATGACAAGCTGAGCAGCGAAGCAGAAGCCGCCGGTTTCAGCGGCCTGGACCTGGATGACTCCTGGGGTCTGGCAGCGCAGCTGGGTATGGATTACATGCTGAGCGACAACGTCATGCTGAACGCCCAAATCCGCTACATCGACATCGAAACCACTGGCACAACCTACGCAGGCCCGACCAAGGTCTCGGTTGATGTCGACATTGACCCGCTGGTTTACATGGTTGGTCTGGGCTACAAGTTTTAAGCCGACCCTCACTCACGGCTGCACTTCCCCTTGGGGCCTACGTGGTCCCGGGGGATTTTTTTATTCAGAGTCGGGCGGACAGCGCTACGGCAAGCGGATCAGTGCAAACCCAACAAGGCCGTCAGGCTGAAGCGCCAGGTGCGCGGCTTGATGCCAAACACATGCAACAGGCGGCGCCCGCTCAGGACCGCATTGCGCGGCTCCAGCGCCGCTGCCGGTTGAGTCTCGAAAGGCACCGGCTCGACCACGGGCTCTCGCTCCAGCTGGCCATTGTGCACCAGCTCTTGGGCCAGGGTGCGGGCAAAGCTGATCCAGCTGGCCACCTCGGCGCTGGCGTAGTGGTAGCAGCCGTATAGCTCACTACCGCAATCCATCTGCTTCAGCGCTGCCAGGATAACCCGCGCCATATCGTCCAACGGCGTCGGCGTGCCGCGCCATTCCTCAGCTAGTGCAACGCTGTCACCTGAGCGCAGCTGCTGCAGCAGGCGCTGCAGCATGCCCTTGGGCGAGCTGTCCAGCACCCAGCCAAAGCGCAGCAGCAGGTGACGACGACACTGGCTCTCCAGTAACTGGTCCAACTCCGCCTGCAAACCACCATGCACACCTACCGGCGCCAGCACATCCTTTTCGGTGTAGGGTTGTCCCTTGGCGCCGTCGAACACCCGCGTACTGGACAGTCGGCACAGTAAAAGCTGGCGATGGGCACACTGGCCAATCAGCTCTTGCGCGAAGCGACGCTCCGCCTCGAGCCCGTCGGCCGCCGGATCGAGCACCTGAAACTGCTGATGATAGAAGCTAAGGTCCAGCACCGCGTCGGGCTGCAACGTATCAAGCCAACCCACCACCTGCGCCGGCTGCCAGCAGGCTGACGACTCGTCAACCTGCAGAAACTCGATATCGTCTTGCGCGGCCTGAGCTATCAACGCCTGACCCAGCAGGGACGTCTTGCCCAGCAGCAACACCCGCATTCGCATGCCTTGATGATCCTTGAATCAGAAACAGGCAATTATTGTGCAGCCTTTATGCCACTGCCGTCACCTGTCACATGCAGACTCAGCACTTGGGAAGCACTGCTTAATTCCACATGCCCTCTGGCGTTCAGGTTGGGCCGCATCCGGCTGGGCTGCAATCAAGGCGTGGTTTCGAAGGCATGTCGGGACCTGTCGAGAAATCACAACGCAGAGTGCGGCCCAGACTGAACGCCCCGCAGGGCGAGCCCTCAAGCATGCATCTGCTGCGTTGCGCTGCTTGCCAATAGAACCACTATTGGCTGCACATCGCGCCTTGCATCTGCACGCTTGAGCACTCGCAGAGGGCGTGTGGAATTGATCAGTGCTTCCCTTGCTCAGGTGTAGGTAATCAGCTCGCGACGCTCGGGGCTATCCAAATGCGGTACCGCGTTGAACCCGGCCAGGCGCATTGCCCGCTGGTTGAACACGCAATGAATCAAGCCGGTATTGCGGGTCTGCAGGTTCAGCTCAACCATGGTTTTGCTGGGCGCCTCCAGCAACTGACGCACCAGCATGGCAATCGCGCCACCGGAGCTGACAGCCAGCACGCGGCTGCCCTTGAAATTGCTCATGATGTGCTCCCGGGCACTGAGGATACGCTGCTCAAACTCGGCCCAGGTTTCCGGTAGCTCGCCCTCAAGTTCGCCTTCGGACCAGAGCACAATGCCCTGCTTCAGGCGCTTGAAAAAGTCGGCCACGACCGGCTTTTCCGGCAGTGCCTGTTCCGGATGCTGCGCCAGAAACGCGTGCAGGATGGAGTGGAAGTCAAACTCGTTGAGTTCGGCAAAAACCTGAAAGCCGGTCGACTCAATGCCCATGCCGGCGCAAATGCCTTCGGCGGTTTCACGGTGGCGCACCATATCGCCGGTCAGGATGTGATCAAACTGCATCTGCTGGCTGGCGAAGTACTCGCCCAGCAAACGCGCCTGCAGGTGGCCCTTTTCGGACAGCTGATCGTAGTTATCGCTACCGAACGACGCCTGGCCATGGCGCACGAAATACACTTCTGACATCTGAACTTTCCCGTACTGGAGTAACTGGGCAACCCGCTGCCCCGGGACGGGAGCTTTTACGAGCCATAAAAAAACCCGGCAGACCGGGGATGGGAAAATCCTAGGTCATGCCGGGTTGCGGCGACAGCTACATTTTAGAACGGTTGTGTGCACCACAGCCATTCTAGAGAGACCGTAACCCGCTGATATTCATTAAAAAATAAAGTCGAAAAGGTCGAATCGCTAAGATTTCTGTAAAGTTTTCCGCCTGAAGCCGCACGAAACTTTACATTTCCGCCCCATCGAGGCATTCCATTAAAAGGCAGCGAGAAAGTCCCGCAGCCTATGCTGATTTAGGCCAGCTACCTGCCTGCTATAGTTAGCAGTTACAGCTGCATGCTATCCATTATCGCTACGACAAACAACGTTGCGGGTTAGCGATTAATGTGACTGATAGCCCTTCATCGAGCCCGCAGGCACACACCTCTGACTTCATCCACAGGGCCTTGGCATAGAGAGGCAATTAGAAAAGCTCATAGGAGACCTGCATCCTGGACATTTCACGACAGAACCGATCCCTCCACCATTGAGGGCGCTTCGCGCACCGCCCCTACCCCCACAAGGACATTACGCGAGGTGAAGCACCACACTAAACCGACCGATTAACCGCAAGCCAAGGTCCGCCGCTCAGCGGGCGCAGTCGACCACGAGCCGTCAACGGAGTCCCTCCCTCTAACAGTTGGTTGAATCATCCCTAGCTTCGCGGACTCCTGAGGGTCGCGATTGAGGATACGCAGACAATGATAAGACATGGGCTCAGCATCTATTGGCCCAGTGTAGGAGTGTCTATCATGAGGGGCCTGCAGCGCCCGCATGCCCGGCAGGCCTTACTGAAGCGAAACGGAGAACACCCAATAATATGACCAGAACATTCAAGTCTCTAGGATTCCTCTCGCCAGATCTCGATATGCTGCGGCATACCGAACGGGCTCGTTTGGCTACTGAATTTGCGGAACTTGAGCATACGATGTTGGTGGCCATCAAAGAGTGTCAACAGGTGAGCGGCGACACTTCGCAAAACTACTTTGTCGGTGCGGCGTTTTGGCTGCGCTGCATCGAGTCTTGCCAAGCGACAGTGCTGCTGGGCGAACGCGGCCTGTCGACACCCCCCTATGCGACCCTCCGTACTGCCTTTGAGTGTCTGTTTGCAGCCTGCGCTCTTTGGCGGAACCCCGCTGTCGCAGACAAGATGGAGGCCTGGCATCACAAAGAGCGGATCAAGCAGGCAAAAGGAATGTTAGCAGCGGGTGCAGAGACCCGGGTGTCACCAGAGAACCTTGCTGTGCTAAAGGCCGTTGCCGATAAGGCCTCTCCTCCCTGCGACTGGTCTCATCAAGCAGCCGCCAACATCGCTGGACTTCGATTTGAATATGAAACCGCATATCGGGGTCTTGGGATCGCGGGGGCCCACGCTACGCCAAGAAGTCTTGATGATTATCATATCCCTCAACCTGACGGCTCACTTACCTTAAAGTTCGAGCCAACTACCAACCGCTTGGAATGGGTGCTCGGACTAGTAAAAACCTGCCTTGAATGTGGCATTCAACGGCACCGTGAAGCTCTAGGTAGCTAAGGGGGGGGACGTCGGCTACTGGGCATCCATATGCCGAGCCATACTCAACACACAATCGACAAGAAGCCACTAAATGCTGGCTTATTCGCCCAAGGCGCTACAGAATCCGGCTTCTCTGGCCCTATTTGGACGTCTGCTTTTGGCCGATCCTGTTGAAAAAGATCGATGAAAGCTTTCACCCCAGGGACAGCGGACTCTGACTTTTGTGCACTTTATGCCTTCTTGGCTTAGCGTGGCGGCGCCGAATTTGGTTGCGTTTTAGCTATTGTTAGATCGGTCGGAAGCGACCTTTTCAAAGCGAGCTGATGGCATATATACCCGAGCTCCATGTTCGTCCGATCCGTGCTATCGAGGAGATAGTGGTGCGAAGCACCGATTCCTGGCACCAAGCACGGATGTGTGGCATATAGCTATTATTTGCGGGTGTCATGCATCCCCCCCCGAATAGCTATTGCATGGGCACAAAATACGAGGGCGTGTGCGCTCAGAATTACATGGAAGGCCAAAAGCCAGGATTAGGTAGATGTTTAAAAAAATCGCGCGCAGCGCTAATCGTTGCTGGTGGGCGCTTGTCGCTGGTGGTCGTGCAACACGGCGATCCTTTGAGGCTTGGCGCTGTGATGGGGATGGTTTTTTCGAACCCCTGACTCCCGTCTTTGTAGAAAGCGATAGGGCCGCGCGATATGAACGCGAGCTTTTGCGGGCATTGCGCAACGAGGAAGTGCTAAACATTGCGATCACAGGTGGCTATGGCGCTGGCAAGAGCAGTGTTCTGAAGACTTTTTTCGAGCACCACCCAAGCTTTAAGCACTCCTCAATATCGCTGGCCACGTTCACTAAACCGAATATTCCCACGGCTATCGCGCCAAAGTCGCCTGATGAGTTGGTTGAGTCTCCAGAGACAAACTCTGCGGTATCGGTTTCCCCCGAAAGCGATGCAGCAATTAATGCTGATCTAATCAACCGTATTGAAGAGACGATCGTCCAACAGCTTCTATACGGGGTACAAGCGAAGCAGCTTCCTAAAACACGGCTGTGAATCACACCGGGTTTTATGGA
>DBHE01000166.1:19623-19905 GCA_002296055.1 Pseudomonadaceae bacterium UBA836 | reverse complement strand
CCGGTGCACATGATCGAGACGATCAACAAGCTGAACCGGATCTCCCGCCAGATGCTGCAGGAGATGGGCCGCGAGCCGACCCCGGAAGAGCTTGGCGAGCGCATGGAAATGCCTGAGGACAAGATCCGCAAGGTATTGAAGATCGCTAAAGAGCCGATCTCGATGGAAACCCCCATCGGTGACGATGAAGACTCGCATCTGGGCGACTTCATTGAAGACGGCACCATGGAATCGCCGATCGATTCGGCCACCGTGGAGAACCTCAAGGAAGCGACACGCGAC
>DBHE01000166.1:0-19542 GCA_002296055.1 Pseudomonadaceae bacterium UBA836 | reverse complement strand
ATCTCCCGCCAGATGCTGCAGGAGATGGGCCGCGAGCCGACCCCGGAAGAGCTTGGCGAGCGCATGGAAATGCCTGAGGACAAGATCCGCAAGGTATTGAAGATCGCTAAAGAGCCGATCTCGATGGAAACCCCCATCGGTGACGACGAAGACTCGCATCTGGGCGACTTTATCGAAGACGGCACCATGGAATCGCCGATCGATTCGGCCACCGTGGAAAACCTCAAGGAAGCGACACGCGACGTGCTGTCCGGCCTCACTGCCCGTGAAGCCAAGGTACTGCGCATGCGCTTTGGCATCGACATGAACACCGACCACACGCTGGAAGAGGTTGGTAAGCAGTTCGATGTTACCCGTGAGCGGATTCGTCAGATCGAAGCCAAGGCGCTGCGCAAGCTGCGCCACCCCACCCGCAGCGATCACCTGCGCAGCTTCCTCGACGAGTAAGCACGCAGTATGCGGTTACAACGCCCGGCCTTGAGCCGGGCGTTTTGTTTGTGCTTTCTGCTACAGTCCGACAGCCAAGAACAACTATGTCGGCTTGTGAGCATCAGGATATAGAGCGGCGAGGGTAATGAGGGCTACTTCACCGTACTGCGCAACTCCTATATGCATATCGTGGAGTTTCCGGACGGCGAACCGGTCAGGGCCTTCACCCTGCTGAGCCACTCCCAGTCGACGGATCCGACCAGCCCCTACTACGCGGATTACACCCAGGCCTACTCCGACAAGCAGTGGCTGGCCTTCCCCTATACCGCAGAAGATATCGCTGCCAACCTGGAAACCAGCATCCAGATCAGCGAGTAATCGCCTGCACCGGTCAGGGCTGGAGGATGGCAAACACCTCCAGCCCTGCGCGCGGCAACCTGACACTGCGCCCAAGCTGTCGGCTGGGCATTTGTCCCTCTGGCGGACTAAACTAGCAAAATAATATCGCTACGCCATGGATGCAGGGTCTTCGCTCAATGAACGCCGCTACAGGACGTATTGCCCTCCTGGTCATTGCTGGCGCTGGCAGTCAGACCGCCGTCGCCGCACCAATCCAGAACCTGCCGGTATCCCAGGTCGGTATGCTGCTGCTGTCGTGCCTGCTATTGCTGACCGCGCATGGGCTCAACCAGCTGCGTCGTCGGGCCGAGCAACAACACAAGAGCGCATTGCAGCTGCTGGACCACCAGGAGCAGCGTTACCGCAGCCTGGTCGAAAACCTGCACGTGGTCACCTGGGAGATGTCATTCCCGTCTCTGCGCTTCACCTACGTTTCACCACATGCAACCGACCTGCTTGGACTGCCTGCCAGCGACTGGCTGGAGCCGGGCTTTCTTGCCCGATATCTGCATCCGGAAGACAGCGCCCGCGTGCACGCACAACTCAGGCAGCAGGCAAGCTGCGGACAAGGCCAAAGCTTTGAGTGCCGCCTGCTGCATCAGGACGGCAGTACGCGCTGGGTACGCGCAGTGGTCAATAGCATCAGCAGTGAGGAATACGAAGCACTGGCGCTGCAGGGGCTGCTAATCGATATCCAGGAGCAGAAACATACCGAGCAGGCGCTGCGCACCTCACAACACAAGTTTGCCTCGGTTTTTCATAACTGCCCGGATGTAATCGTGCTGGCCGACGCCCAAGATGGCCGCCTGCTGTCGGTCAACCATACCTTTGAAGATCAGTTCGGCATTGCCACAGCGGAGGCCCTCGGCAAAACCGCGACGGAGCTGCGCCTCTGGGCCGAGCCGGACAGCGGTCCACGGCTACTCAAACGCCTCAACAACCAGGCCGAAAGCAATCTTGAAGTCTGTTTCCGTCGCCCGGACGGCGACGAGTTTGTCGGACTAGTGTCGTCCAGGTCGGTCAGCCTGGAGGAGCGCGATATTCTGGTGGTGATCATCCGTGATATCTCGACCCTGAAGCTGACGCAGGAGCAGCTGCGGTTGTCGGAGCAGAAGTTCTCGCGCGCGTTTCACGCGTCGCCCGATGGGCTGCTGATCACCCGCGCCATTGACGGCATGCTGCTGGACGTCAATGACGGTTTTACCCGCATCACCGGGTACAGTCGCGCACAGGCCCTCGGACACTCCACCCTGTCGCTACAGCTGTGGCGCGATAGCGCCGACCGCAAGCAGATGGTCGAGACCCTGCGCCGAGATGGCCGAGTGCGCAATATGCTGTCGCAAATCACCACTGCCAGCGGCGACGTACGTCAGGTAGAAATCAGCACCGAGGCGATCAGCGTCGACAACCAGGAGTGCATGCTCAGCATCGCCCGCGACGTCACCGAGCGATTAGCGATGGAAAGCTCGCTGCGACAAGCCGCAACGGTCTTTGAAAACACCAATGAAGGTGTACTGATTACCGACAGTGAGGCGCACGTGGTCGCCGTCAACCAAGCGTTCGGCCGCATCACCGGCTACCCTGCGGAGAAGCTGCTCGGCCAGCCTCTCAGCGTGCTGGCCAGCACCACCGAAGACCAGCAAGTCATCGAGCAGGCCACCACCGCGCTGGCCGAACACGGCCAGTGGCAGGGTGAGACCTGGAACCGCCGCGCCAACGGCGAGCTGTATGCCGCCTGGATCAACATAAGCCAGGTGCTCAATGTCGATGGCTCTCTCAATCACCTGGTCGCGGTATTCAGCGACATCACACCACTCAAACAGACCCAGGCCAGACTCGACCACCAGGCCCATCACGATCCGCTAACCGGTCTGCCCAACCGCACACTCTTTGAGGCCCGCCTGCGTGATGCGCTGCATACCCAGCAACTGGATGAACGCAGCGGCATGGGCGCGCTGCTGTTTATCGATCTGGACCGCTTCAAGCAGATCAACGACAGTCTCGGCCACCCGGTCGGCGACAGTCTTTTGCAATCCGTCAGCCAGCGCCTGTGCTCGGTGCTGCGAGACATCGATACCGTGGCGCGTCACGGTGGCGATGAGTTCATTGTGCTACTGCCCAAGCTCCACAGCGACGACGACGCTGCGGCCATCGCCGACAAGTTGCTGGCGGTATTCCGCCGACCCTTCCTGTGTGCAGCTCACGAATTCTTTGTCAGCGCCAGTATCGGTATCAGCCTGTTCCCGGGCGACGCCAATGACGTGAACAGCCTCATCAAACATGCCGACGCAGCCATGTACCGGGCAAAGAATCAGGGCCGTAATCGCTACGCCTTTTACACCAAGGACCTGACCGCTGCCGCCCAGCGTCGCATGGAAATGGAGAACGACATGCGCCGAGGACTGGAGCGCGGCGAGTTCATTCTCTATTACCAGCCCAAGCAGGATCTGGGCAGCGGCCGCCTGAACGGCCTGGAAGCGCTGGTGCGCTGGCAGCACCCGCAACGCGGCCTGGTGGAGCCCGACCAGTTTATTCCGCTAGCCGAGGAAACCGGGCTGATCGTTGACCTCGGCCGCAGCATCCTCGACTCGGCCTGTGCTCAGGTCGCCGCGTGGCGTCAGGCCGGGTTGCAGTTGCCGCCCACTGCCATCAATGTGTCAGGAGTACAGCTGGTCGGCACTCAGTTGGTGGGCGACCTGCGTCGGGCGCTGTCACGCCACACTATCCCCGCCAGCCTGGTAGAACTGGAGATCACCGAAGACTTTGTGATGAACCAGAACCGCGATGCCATTCGCCTGCTGGAGCTGTTCCGCGACATGGGCATAAAGCTGGCAATCGATGACTTCGGCACCGGCTATTCCTCGCTCGCCTACCTCAAGGCGTTGCCGCTGGACACGCTGAAAATCGACCGCAGTTTTGTCTCTGGCCTGCCCGACAATCATCACGACGCCGCCATCAGCCAGACCATTATTGTGCTGGCACACAACCTGGGCATGGCCGTGGTCGCCGAGGGCGTGGAGACCGAAGAGCAACGTTCACTACTGCGCGATCAGGGGTGCGACAGCATCCAGGGCTACCTGGTCAGCCCGCCGCTGCCAGCCGACGAGTTTGCCACCCGCTTCCTGAGTCAGGCGCCTAGTCACCAGCCGTCGCAGCCCGTATAATCCACCGCGCTATAAAAGCAAGGGCCTATAGCTCAGTTGGTTAGAGCAGGCGACTCATAATCGCTTGGTCCCAGGTTCAAGTCCTGGTGGGCCCACCACTTCCCCTGCTGTTTCCTCCCCTGTTCTTCGAACCATAGTCTGTCCGCTTTGGCCAAACTTTGGTAAAAATTTTTACCAGCCATAGCCGCGAACCGCTCTACGCACGCCTGACTAGTCGCAAGCACAAGAGGCGCTAGCAGACCGACTTATCGCGACCGTCTGCCCATTCCACAGCTCAAACCAGACACACCTTCCTAACCAAGCTCATCCAAATGCAGCTTGACCATCATCTCGCACCATTAAGAATGAATTTCGCCACTCAATTGATGAGCCGGCCTAAGCTCTCGAGGTGCTGCTTGATGAAAAGCGTCAGCTTTCGGCCAAGAGCGACTGTTTATCCGGCTTTACTCGAGCAAGACGGGATCTGGTCCCAAGCGGATTCCCTTATCTAGGGATGCGATTGCCAACATCTCATGGGCAGACAATTCAAAGTCGAATACCAGGTAGTTTTCTCGTATGCGAGCGTCTGTTACAGACTTAGGAATAACCACCAGGCCGAGCTGCACATGCCAGCGGATGATGACCTGAGAGCACGTGCGGCCATGCTTGGCAGCGATTTCGCGAACCAGTGGATCATTGAGTGCTTTCCCCTGCGCCAGAGGGCTCCAGGACTCGGTGCAAATTCCTAGCTCGGCGTTAGTGCGGCGCAGGCCGGGCTGCTGGAAGTAGGGGTGCAGCTCGATCTGGTTCAACACTGGGGCAACGCCTGTCTCTTGTATCAAACGCTGCAGGTGATCTGGGTTGAAGTTCGAAACGCCAATGGAGCGCGCTTTTCCTTGCTTCTTCGCCTCGATCATTGCCTGCCAGGTATCAACGAACAATTCTTTTGCCGGGGCCGGCCAGTGAATGAGTAGCAAGTCGACGTACTCCAGCTTCAGCCTAGCTAGGCTCTCGTCTAGAGCTTTTCCTGAGGGTGCAAACCCTTGGTCAGCGTTCCAGATCTTTGTCGTGACAAAAACCTCGTCACGATCGACACCGGAGTCACGCAGGCCTGCTCCAACACCTTCCTCGTTCTCATAGACCGAAGCGGTATCAATGTGGCGGTATCCGATCTGCAGCGCCTGGCTGACAGCTGCACGAGCTTGCTCTTGACTCGCTTTCCAAACGCCTAGGCCCAGTTGAGGAATCAGGTTCCCGTAGGATAGCTCGATCATAGCTTGATGGTTCGTCATAGTTACCTCACCAGGTGTAGAAAGTGTTTCCGGGAAACATCGGGGAGCTCTTTGCTCAAAGGGGCAGGCTTCGTTGGGATGCGGTGCTTGTCGCTCTTTCCACCATCAGGGAAATCGCCATCGCCCCGATGCCCAACAGCGCTAGTAGGGCTCCAACCCAACCCGTTGATGACCAGCCCAGACCCAGGGCGACAGAGATTCCTCCGAGACTCGCTCCTACCGCGTTTGAAATGTTGAAAGCGCTATGATTGAGGGCGGCAGCAAGGGTCTGCGCCTCTCCGGCAACATTCATCAAACGCACCTGTAACGCGGGTACCAGAGCGAAGCCACAACCGACTAGGAACAGGACTGCGAGCGTCCCGCCCTTCGAGGACGCAAATAGAGAGAACAACGCCAGAAAAATCACGTTCCAGACCATGATGGCGAAGATGGCTCGAATAAGTCCGCGATCCGCTAACCAGCCACCAACCAGGTTGCCCGTGATCATGCCGACGCCCCAAAAGGCCAGCACCATCGGGACATGACCGGGCGAGAAGCCTGTCACTTCGGTCAGCGTCGGAGTGATGTAGCTATACACCGCGAACATACCGCCGAAGCCAATTGAGGCAGTAGCCAGCGTCAGCCATATCAATGGCCGCTTGAGTCCGCTCATCTCCGCCTTCGGACTGGCTTTTGGATCCCGTGGTACCGCTGGAACGTAGCGCCAGAACAGAAGCATTGTCGCCATACCGGCTGTAGCGAGAGCCCCAAAAGCTGTTCTCCATCCGAACGCCTGACCTATCCAGGTCGCTGCGGGCACACCGATTACGTTGGCGGCGGCCAGACCAGCCATTACGTATCCAGCCGCTTGAGCCTTTCGCCCATCGCCTACCATGGCAGCAGCCACCAAACAGGCGACTCCGTAGTATGCCCCATGAGGTAATCCGGACAGAAAGCGAGCTCCCAGAAGGCTGAAGTGGTTCCATGCTACGGCACTGGCTGCGTAGCCGGCGGCGAACAATGCAATGAGAGCAATCAGAAGTACTTTTCGAGGCCGACGTGCGGCCAGAATTGCGATCAAAGGGGCGCCAACTACAACACCCAGCGCATAGGCGCTGATATAGCTGCCTGCGGAGGGTATGGACACGCCTGTGCTTTCGGCAAGGCCAGGTAAAAGACTCATCGAAACGAACTCACCGGTGCCGATGAAAAGGCCTCCAAGCCCGAGGGTAACGATTGCGGTTGCTACACCATGCGGAGCGTGAACTTCTGAACTGCCTGAGGAGTGCGGTGAAGCACTTGATATCGTGGCCATGAAAACTCTCGGAAAAAGATGCCCACACCTGCAAAGGGTGAGCCGTACAAGGGAGTAGTAAGAGGTTGCTGCGCTTCAGCGCACTTCGATGGCCTTACTGCGGCGGGGCCACATCAGCGATGTATGCTTTGAACTGCTTGCGGTACTCAGGGTGCCACCGTGATAACGCAGGCCGGTTTTGGATAAGGTCGTCAGCATTCCACTGCATGCGGCGCTGATCCAGTTCGCGGCTGACTTCGTTGTCCTCACAGAAGATGTAGAAATCGCTACGTGCCAACCCCTCCAGCAAGCGATTGGCAACTTGATCGGCGGTCCAAGGAGCGCTGGGCTTTGCTGAGTCGGCACTGATGCCTGGAAAGTTCATCGGTGTGAACGTGTAGCCGGGTATCAGCAAATGGGCAGATACGCGACCAGACGTACGCTCACGCAGCTCGTGCTCCAGATGCTCTGTCAGCACTTTCACTGCAACCTTCGAGACAGAGTAGGCGGTGTTCCCAGGAGGAGTAGTAATGCCTTCCTTGGACCCAACACTCACTACTGCAGCAGGAAAGTCCTGCTCGAGCAGATATTCGACAAACAATTGCTGCACTGCCAATACAGCCCAGAAGTTTACCTCCATCGTTTTGCGCCACTGCTCTTGGTCGGACCAAGGGCCAGCCCCTTTCAGAATCGCGGCGTTGTTGACCACCATGGAGACATCGCCGAGTCCGCGGGCAACGGTAAACAGTTCCTGCAAAGCGCTTGCAGAGGTTACATCCCCAGTGACGGTGGTCACTTGAGCATCGGCATTCCTGCGATACAGCGAGAGTACTGCAGCGTCGAGAGCGTTCTGATCCTTATCGAACAGGACAACCTTCATGCCCAATTGGCAAAGGCGACTGGCAATTGCGAAGCCAATCCCGACTGCGGCTCCGGTGATGACCGCAACTCTGTTCTGGCAGATAGCTGGATGATCCATGGGAAATCTCCTTGGTTGGGATTAGGTGGACGAATCCACGCGAAGAATGAGTTCGGTGATCTCAGCTGGCACGCCGAGACGAATGGGGAATCCATTCCAGAGGCCAGCTCCATTGCTTGTGTAGAGCGTCATCGCGCCCAGCTGGTAGGCACCGGAGACGAAGCCTTCGTTGGCAAAGCGGCCCAGCTGACCCAGCCCTTTGATCATTCCGCCGTGGGTGTGGCCGGAAAGCTGAAGTGCAACTCCTGCTTGGGCGGAGCGAGCTGCACCGGCTGGTCGATGCTTAAGGAGAATGATTGGCGCCATTTCCGGCGCTCCCCTGAGCGCAGCATTTAGGTCTGGCCCAGCCATCCCGAATTGAGTAGCGGCTTCGTCGGTGACACCGGCTATGACCAGCGACTCGCTCCCTTCTCCAATCACCAAGTGCTCGTTCAGAACCATCTGTATGCCGAGGCGTTCGAATTCGGCGTGCCACTGAGGCTCGTGGAAGTAGTACTCATGATTGCCCGGAATACCGATGATGCCGAGGCGAGCCTTCAGCCCGGCCAGAGGAGCCACATCGAGCTTACGATCAGTAGTTGTCCCATCAATCAGATCGCCTGTAACAACAATCAGATCGGGATCGAGCGCATTGGTACGAGCAACAACCGCAGCCACCCAAGGCGCTTGAAAGAGTCTGCTTATGTGCAGATCTGTCAACTGCACCACGCGAAGCCTATCCAGTTCTGGCGGTAGATTCTTGATCCTGACTTCGACGGTGCGAACATTGGGCACCAGCGTTGCCTGACTCACGCCGAGCGCAGCCAAGGTGCCGGCGAGCACTGCGACGACGATCCGGCTACGCAGCCTCATCAGCGGTTTAGCCACATGGATGCGTAAGGCAGCCAAGACTGCTGCGACCACATCTGCCAGCACCACGAATACAAACAACAGAACGAACGAGCAAAAAGCCCAACCGGCGATCAGAACTGCCCACCGAGGCATCTCTGGCGAGAACATCGTTCCGAACACCCAAATCTGAATCAGGTGGTATTGCGATGCCGCGAGCAGGATGACAGCCAGCAGAGCGCGTCCGCCCCTCGACAGCGGTAACGGGACGACGAAGCGCCAAAGAACATAGAGGTAAGCAAAACCAAGATAGAGGTGGAACACGGCTAAACTCTTCCAAGGACTGCGGGATCAGATTCAAGATTGTTGAGCCTGATTAATCATACGCCTTGTTTTTTCGCCATTCGTTTAGACTTTATCCATGTATCATTGAGTGGAACTCAACTAAATGGGCACCACTATGCCAGTACTCCCGACCACAAAACTCTCAAGAGCGGACTTGGCTGATTTGAATTCCTTTCTTGCGGTAGAGAGCCATCGCAGCTTTTCCAAAGCAGCCGTTGAGCTTGGCATCACGACCTCCGCACTTAGCCACTCCATTCGAAATCTGGAGAACCGCCTAGGCGTGAGGCTGCTAAACCGGACAAGCCGCACTGTCTCCGCTACAGACGCTGGAGCAGCCTTAGCCAAGCGTTTGGCAGTTGGATTTCAGGAGATTGGTGGGGCGCTGGCAGAGGTTAATCAGCACCGCGACAGGCCCGCAGGGCGTCTGAGAATAAATGTTCTACGTGACGGCGCAGACTTACTCTTCACTCGGTGGCTGCCAAAGTACTTGGAGGCCTATCCGGACGTGTCGGTCGAGGTCGCAGTAGATGACCGAATGGTGGACGTATTGGCAGCAGGGTTTGATGCTGGCATCCGCTATGGGGGAACGATTCCGGAAGACTTCATTGCTGTCCCCATCAGCAGCAGGTTGCGCTGGGTGGCTGCCGCCTCACCTCGTTACCTCAACCGGACATCGCCAATCGTGGTGCCGGAAGACCTCAAGAACCATAACTGCATTCAGATTCGAACCGGCCAAGGCGTAATCTATCGCTGGGACTTCGAGAAAGGAGGCGAGCACCGGACTGTTGAAGTGCCAGGTCAGCTTTGTGTGAACGAAACAGAGTTCGGTATTCAGATGGCCCTTGCAGATAGGGGTATTACGTACTGCTTGGAAGAACGGATCGCAGACGAGCTCCGAAGAGGCCTGCTTCAAGTCGTACTACCAGACTGGGCACCTATCGAGCCCCCGTTCTATATCTATTACCCCGGTCGGCGACAAATGCCACCCGGTCTGCGTGAGCTAATTGATCTGCTGCGCACAGAGTCCAGCAGCTGGTAACTCGCGAACGGCGAGAACTTCGCTCCGCCACATCATCATTGCGGTTGAGGCTGCTGCCAAAGCGAAACACCAGGTAGCTTCTGGTCGGGTCCTGCCAGTTGCGATAGGCGCCTCTCGGTCGAAAGAAGTCCGTGGCAGACTAATGGGCTCGGGATGGCCGGCGCTGAAAGCGCGACTCCCCATAGCTCTTGGCCAGACTATGATAACTATCTACGGCCAAACTATGGTTTCAGGCACCCCCCCAGCCAGCGTCTATGCTGTGCATAGCGACTCCCAAAAGCAAACCACCGCAACAGGAGAGCCCTGTGACAGCCGTGCGCCTGTACATCGCCCTGCTATTACTAACCCTCCCCGTCCTTGCGACAGGCCAGCCGTACCGCGTAGTGACCGAAGAGTGGGCGCCGTACAACTATCAACGTGACGGCGAAGTAGTGGGAATGGCGGCCGACGTGGTGCGCGCCATCATGCAACGTACCGGGGATGCCTTTCCGATCGTGATGCTACCCAGCCTGCGTGCAACGCGAGAGCTGCAGCAGCGTCCGCACACCATTTTGTTTTCGCTGTTTCGTACCCCCGAGCGGGAGTCGTTGTACCAATGGGTCGGCCCGCTGTTGGTAGAGGCAATCTATCCCTATCAGTTGAGCACCACCGCGCCAATCGACTCACTCGACCAATTACACACGGCGCAACGCATTACCACACGCCACGCGGGCCTGGTGCCAACCAGGCTGGAAGCAATGGGCTTTAAGAATCTCGATAAGAGCGCGGTGAGCACCCAGCAGCTGTATCAGATGCTGCTGGCCGATCGCACCGATATCATTGTCGGCGACACCGACTCGGGAGTGGCGCATTACAGCGAGCAGTTCGCCATTGCACCGGGCACCTTACGGCGTATCCCAATTCAGCTGCTGCAGGCATCGCTTTACATTGCCTTTAGCCTGGACAGCGATAAGCAGGTGGTCAACGCGTGGGCCGAGGCACTAGAGCAGCTACGTAGCGAAGGCGAGCTGCAACGCATCCTTGAGCGCTACCAACTCGCCACCCCGCCGGCGCCGTTTGAGGGTGATAGCTACGGCGAGGCGCCTCACTAGCCCCGCAACCAATCCGCCAACTGCGCCACGGCCTCTTCGGCCGTCTCGCTGGCGCCCACCCAACTGCAGGCAAGCATCAAGTTACGCGGCAAACCAAAGTCCTCGACCAGGAAGCCATCGGCGCAGTATCCCTGTTCGTCATGGTCTACCTGCTCAATCAGCGGTTGCTGCTCCGCAAAGTAAGCCCACACCGGCTTACCCAGAGCGCAGGCAAACCCCACCTCGAACACCGTCCCAGAATCAGGCTCGGCGCCGCGAAAGCGGCCCAGGTTGGCGAGCACCGCATCGGCGCTGCGCAAGGCCTGCAGGTTGGCCTGACAGATCCACTGCGCAGGCTGCGTCTCGCCGGCCGGCACCTGCGCATCTAACGGATAGAGCCCGCGCAGGCCATGCTCGGCGCACAGTTGTTTGAGATAGTCGCCGCGCCCCAGCGCGTCGGGATGAAACACATCGAAGCCGGCCAGATACACCGAGGGCACGGGGTTCTCCTGCAAGGTCAAATCGAGGGGGCAAGGGTGGCCAGGGCGCTCGGCTCATCGATATCCAGACACACGCCAGGGTCGGCCACCGTCAGCACCTTAACGTATTCGGCGCGGGTCCGCACAACCGAACGTGCGCCAACATCGCCCTCCAGCGCCAGCAGCTCGGGCCAGAAGCGCCGACCAAACAGCACCGGGTGACCGCCGCGTCCCTGAAACTGGGGCTGCACGATATGCTCTGGATCGCTCGCAGCGATGACCGCCTGTAGCGTGCTCTGCTGCAGGCAAGGCATATCCGCCAGCAGCACCGCGAGCACCTCGGCATCGCCTTGCAGTAGATGCTGTACCCCCAGCACCAGAGAGCTGGCCATGCCGCGCTCGCCGTGCGGGTTGAACAGCACCTGCACACCCGCGGGCACCCCGAGGGCGGCGGGGTCATCGCCCTCACGCAGCACCAGGGTAAGCTGACCGAAGGCATCCAAGGCTCGCGCCATGGCAGCCTGCAGCATGCTGTGGCCGCTGGCTAGCGGCGCCCGGCGCTTATCGCTGCCAAAGCGCTGACTGCTGCCGGCCGCCAGCATCAGGGCTGCAACGCGACGGCTCAGGGCACTGCGTCCAGCAGCATGACCTCACGCTCAGCGATCAGGCCATCCAGCTCCTTGCCCATCGCCAGGTAGTGCGGCGCCTGGCGATGCGCTTCAATCGCCTCCATGCCGGCCCATTGCTCGACAAAGACAAAGCGCTGATGATCGGTGCGATCATGGTGCAACACATAACCGCGGCAACCGGCTTCGGCACGGGATGGCGCCACAGCGCGGTGCAAAATACCGGCGACTTTTTCGGCAGCGCCGTCCGCAGCGCGGAGTACGGCAACAATGGTAATGATTTCAGACATCTAGTATTTCTCACTTAGCGAAGGTGAAACGACCCGGGCGTGACGCTCAATCGGCACCGGGTCATGGATGGCGGTGCGTCGCTGCTGCAGCTTGCCGCCCTGGCGCTGGTGCGCCACCGCCGTTATTTCAGCCAATACGGCCAACGCCACGCTCTGAGGTGTATCTCCGCCCAGATCCAGGCCAACCGGGTAATGAAGCTGGGCAGGCAGCGGACGCTGAACGCCGGCGAGTAGACGCTCGGTGCGTTCACGTGGCCCCAGCTGGCCGATATAGCTGGCGGCTGACCGCACGGCCAGATCGAGCCAGCAGGCGTCCTGCTGCAGGCTATGGGTCATGATAACCACAGCCGCATCATCCAGCAGTGGCAGCAGCGCATCCGGTTGCTGCAAGTCGCCCTGCAGCACCGCATGCGCATCGGGGAAGCGCGCAGCACGGGCAAAGTGCGCTCGGCTGTCGATCAGCGTCACATGCAGACCCTGCAGGCGCGCCATACTCACCAACGGTTGGGCGTCATGCCCGCCACCAAAGATGACCAGCCGGCGCGCCGGACGCAGGGACTCAAGCAGCACCTCCAGTACCTGCCCACCTGATTGCTCAAACTGGTGCAGGCTGGCCCGTGGGGCGTCTCGCGCCTGCAGCAACAGCGACTGCAGTGGCGCCTGCAGCGAGGCAGGCAGGCTGCCGGCAGTGCGCCCCGCCCCATCCAGAAGCAACCGCTGGCCAAGCAGTCCGCTGTGCGCGGGGCCTACCACCGTTGCCATCGCACCGCCCTGCGGCGCCACCAGATCACGAGCGCTAGCCAGCAGCAGCTGGCAGGCTGGTGAGCTTATCCGTTCGAAGAGCAGGTGCACGGTGCCGTTACAGCCCAGTCCAAACCGCACAGCCGCTTCGCCATCCTCTGCATCCTCGGCGGTGCTGTAACTGCGCAGCGCCGGGCCGCGCTCGGTCAGCCACCAGGCGGTGCGCGCCACCTCAGTCTCCAGGCAGCCGCCGCTCACAGTACCGGCGGTCTGACCCAGCGTGTTGATCAGCATCCGCGCGCCGGGGCGGCGGTATGCCGAGCCTTCAACCTTGACCACCGTGGCCAGCACCGCCTCTTCACCCGCGCCCTCGGCCGCTGCCACCGCCTCCAGCAGCTGTTCAAGCTCGCTCATGCCTTACCTCCGGCGCAGCTCAATGGCCGGTGTTGCCGCGCCGTGCAGCAACATCCTCGGCACTCAGCGTACCGCCACTCTGACCAAAGTGCTGCAACACGAAGCTACCGACAGCAGCCAGCTCGGCATCCTGATAGGCGTTGGCAAAGTTGGGCATCTGCTGGTCGACCCGCAAATGAGGCGCCGCATGGCCACGCAACAAGATGTTGAGCAAGTTGGTGCCGGCAGGGTCATTGACCGTCTTCAGCCCCGACAGGGTCGCCACCGGGCTCTGGGTGCCCTCGCCGTTCCAGCTGTGACAGCCGGCGCAGGCACCGGCAAACAGGTGGCCACCCAGGCCGCCATCGGTCACCGGCGTTGCGTCAGCCGTCGTCGGTTGCGGTCGCGGCACGCCCTCGGCCTGCGGCTCGGTAGTGAGCAGATAGGTGGCAATGGCTGACAGGTCGTCATTGCTCAGATGTCGCAGACTGTGACTGACGACATCGCCCATCGGCCCACTCGCTACGCCCTTGCCAGGCGCATAGCCCTTGCCAAGGTAGCTGACCAGCTCGGCTTGTGACCAGGCGCCGATACCATGCTGCACGTCGCTGCTGATGTTGTAAGCCTGCCAGCCCTGCACCAAGTTGCCAGCCAGCGGCTGGCTGCTGCTGAGAGCCTGAGCAAAGTTACGCGGCGTGTGGCACTCGCCGCAGTGGCCGGGGCCCTCGACCAGATAGGCGCCACGGTTCCACTGCTCAGACTGTGCCGGGTCAGGCTCAAAGCGGGCGTTATCGTGAAACACCAGATTCCAGAAGAACATGCCCCAGCGCTGGTTGAAGGGAAACGAGAGCGTGTTCTCCGGCACCGTGTTGCTGACCGGTTCCAGGCTGAACAGGTAGGCTTTGATGGCCTGCACCTCCTCGTCCGGCATCAGGGTGTAGGAGGTGTACGGAAACGCCGGATAGTATCGCTTGCCGTCCTTGCCGACGCCCTCATGCAGCGCGCCCAGAAAGTCCGCATCGCTCCAGTCGCCAATGCCGGTTTCCTTGTCGGGCGTGATATTGGGTGAATACAGCGAACCGAAGGGCAGCTTGAATTCCACGCCGCCCGCAAAGGGTTCGCCACCGGGTACGGTATGACAGGCCACGCAGTCGGCGGCTGCGGCCAGATACTTGCCACGCTCGATCAGTGCCTGGTCATCAGCCTGCACGTGGAGACTCAGGGCAGCCAGAGCCAGCCCGCCAATCAGGGTTTTGCTCGGATGCATGGGTCAGGCTCCTTGTACCGGGAAATATCCAGCGCGGCTTAGCGGCAGGCGCCGCAAGCGCTTGCCGCTGGCGGCAGCCAGCGCGTTGAGCAGGGCTGGACCAATCAGCGCGGTGCCCGTTTCACCCACCCCACCGGGGTCTTCGCTACTGGGCACAATGTGCACCTCCACACCGGGCGCCTCGTTGATGCGCAGTTGGCGGTAGTTGTGGAAGTTGCTCTGCTGCACCTGCCCCTGCTCAAGGGTGATTTCGTTGAACAGCGATGCCGACAGACCAAACAGCGTGCCGCCCTCGATCTGCGCCAGCACCGAGGTGGGGTTGGTCACCAGGCCACAATCGATGGCACTGACCAGGCGCGTGATGCGCACGCCCTTGTCACCGTCCATCTGCAGCTCCACCACGGTGGCAACAAAGCTGCCAAACACCGCACTCACCGCAACACCTCTGCCCCGCCCGGCAGGCAGCGGGCTCTGCCAGTCGGCTTTCTCGGCGGCCAGTTTAAGCACCGCCTGCGCCCGCGGATGGGCGTCCATCAGCGCCAGGCGGTAGTCCACCGGATCTTGGCCTGCGTTGTGCGCCAACTCGTCGATAAAGCATTCCAGTGCCAGGGTGCTGCGCAGCGGGCCAACTCCACGCCACCAGGAGACCGGCACAACCTTGGGTTCCTCGCGAATGTAATTGACTTGCAGACTGTCCAGCGCATAGATCGGCTCGATAGCCACCTCAACCGCGTCGGAGTCGACACCGCTGGGCGGCAAGCCGCCTATGTAACGCGCCAGTACCGACGCACCAGCAATACGGTGCTGCCAGCCCTGCAAGCGACCGTCAGCGTCCAGCGCAGCGGTCAGGCGATCGACATAATGCGGTCGGTAGAGGTCATGGGTCATGTCCTCTTCGCGACTCCAGATCAGCTTGACCGGATAGTCCACCTGCTTGGCAATGGCAACCGCCTGGGTGATGAAATCAAAATCCAACCGACGACCAAAGGCACCACCGATCAACTGGTTATGCACCTGAATACGCTCGGGCGGCAGGCCGGTTACCGCAGCAGCGGTCTGCTGAGCGAACGCCGGCACCTGCGTGCCCACCCATAGCTCGCAGGCATCGGCCCGCACCTGCGCCACGCAGGTCATCGGCTCGAGTGGCGAGTGCGACAGGAACGGCTGCTCATACACCGCCTCAAAGGTGCTGGCTGCGCCACCCAGCGCCGCTTCGATATCGCCGCTGCTGTGCGCGACCACGCCATCTCGGCTACTGGCGCCCTGCAACGCCTCATCCAGTTGAGCCGAGTCGATGGCCGCGTGCTCACCCAGGTCCCATTCCACGCGCAGCGCCTTGAGCCCCTGCTGGCAGGCCCAGTAGTTGCTCGCGGTAACCGCCACAGCGTTATCCAGCGTCACCACATCCCGAACGCCCGGCACCGCACGGGCGGTACTGGCATCAACGGACTTGAGCTTGCCGCCGTATACCGGACAGGTCAGGGTGGATGCCACCAGCATGCCCGGCACCTGTAAATCGATGGTAAAGCGCGCCTTGCCGTTGACCTTGGCCGGCGTATCCAGCCGCGGCGCGGGCGTGCCGAGCAGACGGAACTGATCCGGCGTCTTGAGCACCACCGACTCCGGCAGCGGCAATGCACTCGCCGCATCCACCAGTTCGCCATAGGGCAACTGCTGACCATCAGGCCCATGCACCACGCCATCACGCGCCTGGCACTGCGCCGCATCAATACCCCAGCGCGCAGCAGCGGCCTGAATCAACAGCAGCCGCGCAGTCGCACCCGCTTCACGCAGCGGCTGCCAGGAATGCCGAGTGGAGGTTGAGCCACCGGTAGCCTGAAACTGCATCAACGAGTCGGCATACAGCTCGCTGTCCGGCGGCGCATCTTCGACGCTGACCGAGGAGAGCGGCACTTCAAGCTCCTCGGCCACCATCATGGCGATGCCGGTATGCGCGCCCTGCCCCATTTCGATCTTCGGCGAAATGACCGTGACCTGACCGTCATGACCAACCCGAACGTAGGCGCCGTAGCCGCGCGGAGCCTGGTCGCCCAGCCGCCCGGCGGCGGTCACCTCAGCCGCCACGCTGTGCGGGACAAAACCCGGTAGCCAGGTGCTGAGCATCAGGCCACCCAATGCGGCCCCAGAGCCCTGCAAAAACCGGCGACGTGATACGCCATTACCTGACAGGCTCATGCGGCACCTCCGGCGTCCACATCCTTGATAGCCGCACGGATGCGCGTATAGGTGGCGCAGCGACACAGGTTGCCTGCCATACCGGCATCAATCTGGGCGTCGCTGGGCGTGGGGTGGCGCTGCAGTAGTGCGGTAGCAGACATGATCTGACCTGACTGGCAGTAACCACACTGCACCACCTCGTGGGCCAGCCAGGCCTGCTGCACCTGGGCGCCCAGAGCCGACTCGCCAACCGCCTCAATGGTGGTCACGGCGCGCCCGGCTACGGCACTGACCGGCAGCACGCAGGAGCGTACCGCCTGCCCGTCCAGATGCACGGTGCAGGCGCCACATTGGGCGATACCACAGCCGAATTTGGTGCCGGTTAGCCCGAGCACATCACGCACTACCCAGAGCAGTGGCATATCTTCAGGCACATCCAGCTGGTGCTGGGTGCCATTCACGGATAACTGAATCATTAGAACCTCGTCAGGCTACGAGTTTTATGTTTTTTTCTATTTAAATTAGCAGCTGCATCAGGAATGGGACACCAAGCAGCCCAATGTCGAATACGAGACAGGCGATGCATCAAAGCCATCGCCAGTCCGCTGCACGGTCAGCGGACATAAGGAGAGAAGGATAACCAGCCCTGCCGGTTGGCTGATAACACAAAACCCCGAGAGCCTTGCACGATCAAGCAGACACACCCAGCCCCGGCGGCGCTGCACACGCCTCAAGGATCATGGCGACCGCCCGCTGGGCAGGCGGCGACAAGGTGCGATTCGCCAGGCGAATCAGGTGGCTATGCAGCAGATAGCGACGTGCAGGCAAAGCAGGCGCCAGGCACTGCGTCAGGTCCACCAGCCGCCCGGCCTGCACATCCTCCTGCAACCAGCCAGACCAAGTGTGCAGCAGACTGTCGCTCTGCAGCACCGTCTGGCGCAGAAGGTGCAGATTGTTGCAGCTGGTGAGGGCCTGCGGCCGGCTGGCTGCCGGCAGGTCCAACAGGCACAGCACATGGGCAACGGAGGCGTCATTAAACAACGCGGCCGCCCAGGGGTAGTCCAGCAGGCGCGAGGACGGCAGCGGGCGATCCAACGCGAGCAGTGGATGGTCATGTCGGCAATAGATAGCCGTCGCTTTGGGTGACAGCTGCACAATCTCCAGACGCGGATCTTGCAGGTGCGAGACTTCGTGCAACTCCCCCGTGCCGCCGACCAGAAACTCAATCCGCTCCTGCTCCAACAGGCGCAACAGGTTCTGCCAGTGATCTACTTCCAGGTTCAGCCGCAGGCCCGGACAATCCCGGCGCAGCGCCGGCAGCACCTCGCCCATGTAGCTGTGAGCCGCCATAAGGCCCGCGCCGAAGTTCAGCTCGCCCCCTTCGCCGCTGGCCAAATACTGCGCCGACGCGCTCAGGTCGTCAGCACGCCGCAGTAGCTCACGGGCCTGTTCCAGCAGTTGCCGGCCCGCCACCGTCAGCTGAACGCTGCGCGTCCCGCGATCAAACAGCCGCAGCTGCAGATCGTTCTCCAATGACTGAATGCTGCGACTCAAGGCGGTCTGCGACAGGTGCGCACGCTTGGCGGCACGCGAGAAGTGCAACTCCTCGCTGAGCAGCACCAGATGATTCAATCGCTTCAGATCTATTGATGAGTTCATAGCATTAATGACGGCCAATATATGCATTGGACTATCTTTATATCAGTACCAATACTGTCGACCAAGGCCAGTATTGCACTGGCCACCACAACAACAAGATCACAGGGGAACCCCATGAAACGCCCGATGCACTGGCAGCGCGCCTGCCTTTCTATGCTGCTTGGTGGCCTGCTTGGCAGCCAGGCCTTCGCAGCTCAAACGCCACTCGACGCGCACGCCAGCGATCCGCAGGTCATGGGTTGGATGCAAGGCTTTCCGCCGGCCGCCGACAAGCAGGTCACCTTCAACAACTACCTGCGCTTTCCGCATACCCGCTGGGCCTTTTCGCACATTCGCGAACTGCTGCCGACCGCGACGGTGGGCCGCGCGGGTAGCGCCGCCAGCGCGCTGCCGCAGGCGCTGCGTGAAGATATCGACGCCCTCCAGTTTCAGCTGGCCGATGGCACAGGGATGACCTGGGCCCAGTCGCTGGACGCCAACTACACCGACGGCATCGTCGTGCTGCATCGCGGCAAGGTAGTTTACGAGCGCTACTTTGGCGCCTTGCAGGCGGACCGACCGCACATGGCCTTCTCGGTCACCAAATCCTTTATTGGCACCCTGGCCGCCATGCTGGTTGAAGAAGGCGTGCTGGATGAGCAGGCAAGCGTCGCCAGCTACGTGCCCGAGCTGGCAGACAGCGGCTTTGGCAACGCCAGCGTACGCCAGGTGATGGACATGACAACCGCCATTCGCTACTCGGAAACCTACTCCGACCCCAGTGCCGAAATTTGGGAATATTCGCGCGCCGGCAACCTGATCCCACGCCCAGCCGACTACAGCGGGGCGACCTCGCTGTACGCCTTCTTGCAGAAGGTGCAACCCGAGGGGCAGCACGGCGACGCCTTCGCCTACAGAACGGTCAACTCCGACGTCCTGGCCTGGGTGGTGCAGCGCGCATCCGGCACCTCCTTTGCCGACCTGCTGGAGCAGCGCATATGGAGCAAGCTGGGCGCAGAGCAGGATGCCTACATCGTGGTAGATCAGGTGGGCACCCAGTTTGCCGGTGGCGGCATGAACGCCAGCCTGCGTGACATGGCGCGCTTTGGCGAGGCGATGCGCAACAACGGCCG
>DBHE01000159.1 GCA_002296055.1 Pseudomonadaceae bacterium UBA836 | reverse complement strand
TTCCTGTGGTCGGCAAATTTGGCGCAAACAGCCGTCGCGGCGTTTTACCGCATCGACGAGCGCCCGAAGAAAAACGCCATAATATACCCGAAACTTGGCCAACGAGGGAGCCTGAGCGGCGCGACCAAATCGACGATGCCGCACAACGGGAACCCTCCGGCAAATCTGCACTCTTAACAAGTGACCTGTTACCGCGGACGCAACGCCCCGACGACGTCGCGCCGCCAGACAACGATGAGGAGCCATGATGAAAATCGATATCGGCATTACCGAAACGGATCGCGGACAAATTGCTGAGGGCCTGTCGCGCCTGCTGGCCGACACCTACACCCTCTATCTGAAGACGCATAACTTTCACTGGAACGTGAAAGGGCCGATGTTTCAAACCCTGCACCTTATGTTCGAAACCCACTACAACGAACTGGCCCTGGCGGTTGACGACATCGCCGAGCGTATTCGCACCTTGGGCTTCCCGGCGCCAGGCACCTACAAGCAGTTCGTTGAACTGAGCAGCATCAAGGAAGAAGACGGCGTTCCAGAGGCTAAGGAGATGATCCGCCTGCTGGTAGAAGGCCACGAAGCCTGCGTTCGCACCGCGCGCAGCATCTTCCCGGTCTGCGACGAAGCGAATGACGAGCCAACTGCCGACCTGCTCACCCAGCGTATGCAGACGCATGAGAAAACCGCCTGGATGCTGCGCAGCCTGCTCGAAGGCTGAACACCCCTCCCTCACCCGCAACGCGACAGCGCCCGGCCGGCTTGGTGGCCGGGCGTTTTCAGGTTAGAGTGCCATCCGGCAGCGC
Source organism: Pseudomonadaceae bacterium UBA836 (assembly GCA_002296055.1). Taxonomy (GTDB): domain Bacteria; phylum Pseudomonadota; class Gammaproteobacteria; order Pseudomonadales; family Pseudomonadaceae; genus Halopseudomonas. The sequence continues at coordinate 3,482 of DBHE01000159.1, read as the reverse complement.
CACAGCCATCGGCCTGCCAACATGACAATACTAAATCGTTGCATCCATGGTGAGCCTCTTGAAAACCCTTCGTTATCTGCATCTGGTGACAGGTGTCGGCGTCCTGCTGACTGGCCTGTTCCATAGCATGCCGTTCTTTACTCAATCCGCCCCGATCAGTCACATCGCCCTATTGGCCGTTCTGACCGGCTTAATCAACCTCCAGCAATACAACCAAACCGAGCAACCACACACCGGCGCCCGCGGCGCGGTCGCGCTGCTAGCCTCGGCGCTCCTGATAGTTGCGGCGTGCATTCCCTTCGCCAGCCTGCTGATCAGCACCTACTTCAGCACCTGGAGCATCTGGGCAATGGCCGCTGGCGTATCCGGCGTCTGCCTGACCACTCTGCTCGCGCTAGCAGCAGAACTCGGCGCTACTAGCGCCCAGCGCGCGCCACGGGAGCCAAAGCCGACACGCAAACCGCGTCAGCCGAAAGAGCGCCAAGGGCAGCCATCCGGTGGCCGTGAAACAGGCACCGTTAAATGGTTCAACACCAGCAAAGGCTTTGGTTTTATTACCCGCGACTCCGGCAGCGACGTATTCGTGCACTTCCGCTCAATCCAGGGGGATGGCCATCGCGTTCTGCAGGAAGGCCAACGGGTTGCCTACACTGTCGCCAAGCGGGAAAAAGGCCTGCAAGCTGAGGATGTTGCCGTCCTCGACTGAGCCATTCGGCAACAGCCAGAGGGCCCACCTGGCCCTTTGGCCCTGAGGGGTATGCGGAATTGATCAGAGCTTAACTAGTAATGCGGAGGCGGCGGTTCGTCGCCCGCAGCATCCGGCAGCTGGGCTGCAAAATCGGCCTGGCGCTTGGCCAGCAGCTCCAGGGAACGGCGCAACCTGTCCAGCTCCAGCTGCTGCGCTGCAATCACGTCGTTCAGCGCCTGAATGGTGTCATCCTGAAACGCCAGCCGCGTTTCCAGCTCGTCCATGCGCGCTATCAACTGATCGCCCGTACTCACGATTGCACCTCAACAAACTCCAGTTCGTCGGCAAGCAAAGCTCTAGCCCGCGCCAACATGGCTGCCAACTCCGGCTCAGAATAAGGGATCGCCGGCACTTTGCCCCACACAGGCGCAGGCCATGCCGCGTCGTTGCGAAAGCGAACAACATGGTGCACATGCAACTGAGGCACCATATTACCCAGCGCTGCGACATTCATTTTATCCGCCTTAAACTCGGCACTCAGCAATTCGGCCAGCCGATCTGACTCGCTGTGGAACTGGGCTCGATCCTGCGCGCCAAGCTCAAACACCTCACGCAAGCCCTGCCGGCGCGGAACCAGAACAAACCAGGGATAATGCTTATCATTAAGTAGCAGCAGGCGACTTAATGGAAAATCACCTACTACCAGACAGTCCGCCTGCAACTGCGGGTGCAACTCAAACATGCAACTCACCTCGATTTGACGCAACAAGTTAAAAAACCGTCTCATCCGCCGACGACAACTTTAAAATTTCGGTATTTACGCACATAGCGTGCATAAATCCGCACGTCGGGGCTCGCCATTTTGCTTGCAATAAATTTTAAACATCCATCGACAAGACGCTGTTTTTTCAGGCGCTTGCTTTCGTAGTTTACGCACAGATGCTTTAATGTACTGCGAAAACAAGAAGCCAGGCCCGGTTTGGCGCCTCAAGGTTTTCTTTTAATCAAAGGAGCACACAATGAAGAACGCAGTTAAATGGAGTTCGCTTGCATTGGCAGTAGCTGCGGGCAACGGCCTGCTGGCCTCCCAGGCGATGGCAGAGGGTGAAGGTTTTGTCGAAGGCGCAACCGCGACCATGTACAACCGCACCCTGTACTTCAACCGCGATTTTCGTGATGACGTCGGCCAAAGCAAAGCCGATGAAACAGCCACCAGCTTCCTGCTGAACTTCGAGTCCGGTTACACCAAGGGCCCGATCGGTTTCGGTGCGGACGTTATGGCTCAGGAAGGTATCAAGCTGGACAGTAGCCCGGACCGCTCCGGCACTGGCCTGCTGCCGCAGTACAACGACGGCAGCGCCAAGAGCGAATACATGGAAATCCGTGGCGCTCTGAAAATGGCCATCCTGGATGACACCATCCTGCGTTACGGCATGCACATGCTGTCCAACCCGGTTATCACTTACGATGACGTCCGCCTGCTGCCCAGCCACTACGAAGGCTACAGCATCACCAACAGCTCGATTGACGGCCTGTTTGTTGAAGCCGGTCGCATGACCGATCGCGGCGAACGCAACGGTTCCGGCGAACGCGAAGGCGGTCTACTGCTGGATGAAGATCTGACCTACGCCGGTGGTAGCTACGACTTCACCGACAACTTCAGTGTCTCCCTGTACGGCGCCAAGAGCGAAGAGTCCTACAACCGTGGCTTCGCCGGGTTTGACTGGACCATTCCGCTGACCGAAGGCACCAGCCTGAACACCAACTTCGCCTACTACGACACTAGCGACGAAGATGCTGCTGACGGCAACGAGTTTGACAACCAGGCAGCCTCCCTGGCTCTGACCCTGAATGCTGGCAACCACGCCTTCGGCGTTGCCTACCAGCAGATGAATGGTGATGGCCGCTATCAGTACACTGACAGCGAGATCTATCTGGCCAACTCGGTACAGTACGCTGACTTCAACGGCGTCGACGAAAAGTCGTACCAGGCTCGCTATGACTACGACCTCGCTGGCTGGGGCATTCCTGGCCTGACCTTCATGACCCGTTACATCGCTGGTACCGACATCGATACCAACTCTGCACAGCACGCAGGCGTAAACCGCGATTCTCGCTGGGAGCGCGATGTTGAACTGCGCTACGTTTTACCGGCTGGCTTCTTTGAAGGTGTCGACATCCGCTGGCGTAACGCCACTGTCCGCCAGGACATCAACCTGGACGGCGGTGACATCGACGAGAACCGTCTGATCGTCGGTTACACCTGGACCCTGCTCTAAGCAGCCCAGGCAATACCAGAAAACCCGGCCTCGGCCGGGTTTTTTGTTGCCCGTTGGTCAACGCCAGCAGCCTGACCCACGGGCTGTACGCTGCAACGGCACAATCGTACAATAGCGCCCATTCTGCCCGTCTCTGCTCAGGACCTGACTTGCTCATGCGTACCAGCCAATATCTGATTTCCACCCTCAAGGAAACCCCCTCGGACGCCACCGTCATCAGCCACCAACTGATGCTCCGTGCCGGCATGATCCGCAAGATCGCGTCGGGCCTGTACACCTGGCTGCCAATGGGCCTGCGCGTGTTGCGCAAGGTAGAGGCTGTGGTACGTGACGAGATGGACAAGGCCGGCGCACTGGAAGTGCTGATGCCCGCCATTCAGCCTGCCGAGCTGTGGCAGGAGTCAGGTCGCTGGGAACAATACGGCCCCGAGCTGCTGCGCCTGAAAGACCGCCACGACCGTGAGTTCTGTGTCGGCCCGACCCATGAGGAGGTCATCACCGACCTGGCACGCAAC
>DBHE01000047.1 GCA_002296055.1 Pseudomonadaceae bacterium UBA836 | reverse complement strand
CACCTTCACACCCCAGGGCTTGGCCGCCTCATCCAGCGCCTCCACCACCTGGATGTTGATGGTTTCACGCTCCTCGAAGGTCTTGTCCAGGTCGATCTTGCCGACCACCGAACGCAAGGTTGTCTGCGCCAGCTGCATGGAGGCGTAGCGATAGTCGTTGATGCCATAGCTGGCCAGTTTGGGGTCAACCACCTGCAGGTAGATCACACCGTCCACAACCACCTGGATGTTATCGCGGGTCACACAGGCCTGGCTGGGCACGTCGATCGCCTCTTCCTTCAAGGTGTGCTTGTAGGCCACGCGATCAACAAAGGGGATGAGGATGTGAAAGCCGGCGTCCAGGGTTTTCGCATACTTACCAAGACGCTCGATGATGAAGGCCGAGCGCTGCGGCACGATACGCGCGGTCTTTGCCAAGGCGACGATGACCAGCGCCAGAAAACCAAGGGACAGAATGGTAGCGATTTCCATGTGAAAAATTCCGTGTAGAGAAGAGAAAGGGTTCAGTTAGCGCTGGGGCGGGTTGCACTTACTCGCAGCACAATGCCGGAATGACTCACCACCCAGGCCGTCTCGCCTTGCTTCAGCGGCTCGTCAGACTCGGCGTCCCACTTGGCGCCATTGAGCTGCACGTCGCCAACGCCGTCCGCAAAATCGGCCAGCACGCTAACACGCATGCCAAGCAGCCCGGCATCATCAGCGTCGGCCTGGGCCAACCCCGACTCACCACCGCGCAACCAGCGCTGAAAACGCCGACGCAGCAACCAGAGCGTGCCCAGACTAAACAGAGAGAACAGCAGCAGCTGCCAGGCCAGGCCCTCAACCAGGCCAATCAGGGTCAGGCCACCGACCAGCAGAGCACCCAAGCCAAAAAACACCGCAATCAAGCCTGGGAAGAAAAACTCCGACAGCAGCAACGCCAGTCCCAGTAAAAGCCAGAACGCATAACTTTCCAGATATCCAGTCACCATCAACTGTCCCTGTTGGGCCTCCGTGAATTGGGTCTGCAGGCAGACTACCAGAAGCCCAAGATCAGCGCCCGCAGCAAATGCCCGGTCTGTGCGGCAAGCCCGCCGCGCTGGCGCCCAACGCTCAGTTTGTTACCCTGAAAACAGGAATTAAACGGAGTTTGCCATGTCCTTCACGCCCCTCACCCGCTTGTTGCTGTGCCTGCTGCTGTGTGCCAGCCCGCTCGCCCAGGCTCAAAGCAGCCCCTCGCCTTCAACGCCGCTGCGCGTTGGCATTACCGAAGTGCCCCCGTTTGTCATCAGCGACGGCAAAGGTGACTGGGAGGGCATCAGCATCGACCTGTGGCGCGCCATCGCTGAACGCCAGGGCTGGGAGTTCGAGTGGCAGGTCATGCCCTTTTCAGCGCTGCTGAACGCGGTGGAGCAAGGCGAGGTAGACGTAGCAGTGGGCGCGTTGACCATGACCGCCGAGCGCGAAACGCTGTTCGACTTCAGCCATCCCTTTTATCAAACCGGCTTGGCCATCGGCGTGCCCCACACGCCCAAGCAGGGACTGCTGCAGAGCCTCAAGGCGCTGTTCAGCTGGGGCTTTCTCAGCGTCATTGGCGCGCTGGCGCTGTTGTTGCTGGGTGTTGGCTTTGCTCTCTGGCTGCTGGAGCGCCGGCGCAACGCCGAGCAGTTTGGCGGCAGTAACGCCGAAGGGATTGGCGCCGGCTTCTGGTGGGCCGCAGTGACCATGACCACCGTCGGTTACGGCGACAAGGCGCCGGTCACCCTGGCGGGCCGGCTGCTGGCCCTGGTGTGGATGTTCGCCGGCTTGATCATGGTAGCCAGCTTCACCGCCGCCATCACCAGCTCACTGACCGTCAGCAACCTGCAATACCAGATCAGCGGACCGCAGGACCTACCCGGCAACACCGTCGCCACCATCGCCGGAACCGCCAGTGCGCAATACCTGCAGGAGCAACGCATCATCTCGCAGAACTACCCTGACCTGCAGAGCGCCATGCAGGCCGTCAGCGCCGGCGACAGCGACGCGGTGGTGTATGACCGGCCGCTGCTGCAGTACCGCAACCAGCAGTTGGGCAAGGATCGGCTGGATCTGCTGCCCGGCGTCTTTGACCAGCAGCTCTATGCACTGGCCCTGCCGACCGGCAGCCCCCGACGCGACGAAGTTAACGAGGCTATCCTGCGCCTGACCGAGTCCCCCGAGTGGCGGCTGATCCAGCGCGCCTATCTGGGCGAAGCCCCCTGACGCCGCTGCCATACTCTGAATTTCCGTTCATCGGATAAAAAATCTGAATAATGCCGTCGCAGAGCCAGTGACTTATCAGTCATGTTTCTGCGGCCGGCACAGACACGGATTTCTGTCGATCAGTCGCTACTTTCCCGCCCTCGCGCTGACTATGCTCAGCACGCACAGACGCTAGCAAAAGCGTCTCAAGACGATACAAAAACAAGCACAACAAACAGGAGTTTCGTCATGTCGCGTAAAACCCGACTCAGTGTCGCCTGCGGCCTGATCGCCGCGCTGGGCGTGAGCACCCAGGCCAATGCGTTCTGGTTCAGCTCGTCGTCGCAATACACCAAGACCAAATACCCCATCGTACTGACTCACGGCATGCTCGGCTTCGACAGCCTGCTGGGCGTGGATTACTGGTACGGCATCCCCAGCGCCCTGCGCAAGGACGGCGCCACCGTCTACATCACCGAAGTCAGCCAGCTTGATACCTCCGAAGCCCGCGGCGAACAACTGCTCGAACAGGTGGAAGACATTGTCGCCATCAGCGGCAAGGGCAAGGTCAACCTGATCGGCCACAGCCACGGCGGCCCGACCATCCGTTATGTCGCCGCGCTGCGCCCGGACCTGGTCGCTTCGGTCACCAGCGTCGGGGCACCGCACAAAGGCTCAGCCACCGCTGACTTCCTGCGTCAGGTCCCCGAGGGCTCCGCCGGCGAAACCCTGCTGGCCGGCATCGTCAACGGCCTGGGCGCACTGATCAACTTCCTGTCCGGCAGCAGCTCCAGCACCCCGCAGAACTCGCTGGGCTCGCTGGAGTCACTGAACAGCGAAGGTGCCGCGCGCTTCAACGCCAAATTCCCGCAGGGCATTCCGACCAGCGCCTGTGGCGAGGGTGCCTATCAGGTCAACGGCGTACGCTACTACTCCTGGAGCGGCACCAGCCCGCTGACCAATGTACTGGACGTCTCAGACCTGCTGATGGGCGCCTCGTCGCTCACCTTTGGCGGCGAAGCCAACGACGGCCTGGTTGGCCGCTGCAGCTCGCACCTGGGCATGGTGATTCGTGACAACTACCGCATGAACCACCTGGATGAGGTCAACCAGACCCTGGGCCTGACCAGCCTGTTTGAGACCGACCCGGTGACCGTCTATCGCCAGCAGGCCAACCGCCTGAAGAACGCCGGTCTGTAACCTGACAGGGCCGCCAACCGGCGGCCCTGCCCTACTCCCTGTTCATCTGGCGCGAGTATGCGATGAAAGCCCTTGTTTATCTTCCCCTGCTGGCGGCAGCGCTGCTGCTGGGCTGGCAGCTGACCCGCTCCAACCAACCAACGCCGGCACCAACCAACGCCGTCGTCGCTGCCGACCCAGCGGCTCAGACAGCACCGGCCAGCCTGCTGCGCGAGACTTCCGCCAGCAGCACCGGCGCACCGCAAGCCAACTCCCTGCGCGGCACCGAGGTGGATGGCCGCCTGCAAGTCGACGCCGATGGCAACCTGCTGATCAGCGACCAGCTGCGACACCTGTTCGACTACTACCTGAGCACCGCCGGCGAACAAGATCACGGGCAGATCGTAGCCCAGGTTCAGGCACTGATCCGTGACAGCCTGGCTGACCCTGCGCGCAGCCAGGCACTGGACCTGTTCCAGCGCTACCTCGACTATCAGCGGGCGCTGGTCGAGCTTGAGCAGGACTTTCCTGCGGCGGCTGACATCGACAGCCTGTGGGCGAGGCAGGACGCCGTGCAACGCCTGCGCGCCGACCTCTTCAGCCCGGCCGAGCACCAGGCCTTCTTTGCCGCCGAAGAGAGCTACAACCGCTTCACCCTGGAGCGCCTGAGCATCCTGCACAACCCGAACCTAAGCGACGAAGAAAAGGCCCAGGACATCGAGGCCCTGCGTGAAAGCCTGCCCGACGCCATGCAGGCGCTGCTGGTACCGCAAATCCATCAGGACCTGCGCCAACAAACCCAGGCCCTGCGCGCGACTGGCGCCAACGAGGGCGCGGTGCGCGAGCTGCGTATGGAGATGGTCGGGCCGGATGCGACCGCGCGCCTGGAGGCACTGGACGTGCAGCGCGCACAATGGCAGCAGCGGCTGGACGACTTTGCGCGCGAACGCGACGCCATTCTCAGCCAGCCCGGGCTGGCCGACAGCGACCGTGATGAGGCTGTGCAGGCACTGCTTGATGCGCGTTTTGACAGCACCGAACAGCTGCGCGTCAGTGCGTTGATGCGCTGACCAGTCGCCCGCACGCTGCCATACTGGGGGCACACCTGCACCGGAGCCCCCGTATGCACCGTCACGCTTTCCTGCAGTTGCCCACTCTGCTCTTTGCCGGCGCCTGCGCTGCCCAGACATACACCCCGGCGGACATTAGCCAGTGGCCTGAACGCCGTTTTAGCGAGCCAACCCACTATCAGCTGGAGCAGCGCGGCGACGGCACCCTGCTGCGCGCCGACTGCAGCAATGGTCAGGCCAGCGCGCGCTACCTGGAGCAGCAAATTGATTTGCGCAAGACGCCCGTACTGCGCTGGTCATGGACCATCAGCGCGCCGCTCACCGGGCTGAACGAGCGCCAGCGCGACGGCGACGACTATCCGGTGCGGCTATACGTTGTGAAAGATGGCGGGCTATTGGCCTGGCGGACGCTGGCGGTGAACTACGTCTGGTCATCCAGCCAACCGGTTGGCACCCACTGGCCCAACGCCTACACCGCCAACGCGCAGATGCTGGCCGTGAGCAGCGGGGCACCGACCGGCATGACAACACTGGAGCGCAATGTAAAGGAGGATTTCCAGCGCCTGCACGGGCAGACGCTGGATCAGATAGACGGGTTGGCGATCATGACCGACTGCGACAACAGTGGTCAGCCCGTTACCGGCTGGTATGGCAGCATCGAATGGCTGCCGGTTACTTCTTCGTCCACTGACCGTTGACCTGGATGTACTGACCACGCGGCGTACGATCAATCGCTTTCTGGCCGGCGATCAGCTCGACGTCGCTGAGTGCCACACCGTTGTCACGCGCTACCTTCTGGTATTCGGCCTTACGCGCGGCGTTGATCTGGCGAGCGATTTCGGCAGCGTCGCCCCCATTGCTGACCACGCCGAGATAACCGTTGGGCTGCTCGCCCAGCTGGCCGGCCGACTTGGCTGCCGGCAGCGCAGACATCGCCTGGTTGAGGTTCATGGCCATTGCCGCGCCGCTGCCCAGCAGCAGAGCCAGCAGGCCACAGATCAGATAAGTCGTTTTGCGCATTATGAATATCCTTTCGCAACGGGCTCAGAACAGGCCACTGGATTCGTCGAAGATGTCGTCCAGCTCGCGATCCACCTTGACGTAAATTTCGTGTTCGATCTTCACGTTCAGGTTGATATTGATCGGCTCGCTAGGCGCCGCCAGTTGCACCGTCGGCCCGGCGCAGGCCGACAGCAGGCCGGCCAGAAACACGATTGTCAGCCCTCGCCTGTACATGGGCGCTCCTTGTCAGGGTTGCTGGGCACGCTGTTTGATCAGGTGCTGCTGAACCCGCTGTTGAATGATCTCGCTGACCTTACCGCTCAATTGCAGGCTGGCCAGCAAGGCCGGAATGTTCTCCTCCAGGGTGACATTCAGGTTAACCTGCCGCCCCTGCTGAAAATCAGGATTGCTGCCTTGCAGGCGCAGCCCGAGAATCATGTTGCCGTTCTCGCCGTAGTCTACCTGGGAGCTGAGGACAGTATAGTGAAAGTCTTCCAGCACCCCCGCCAGCTCGCGCATGCTCGGGTTGGCTGCGGCCAGGCGCTGCAGCTTGTCGGAGCGGTAGCGCAGCACGCCACCAGGCTCGCGCGCGGCAACCGCGCCATCGTCGATTACCAGCTGCCCATCGCGCAGCAGCACCGGCAGGCGGCCATCCAGCGTGCCGCCGCCACTCAAACCCTCTGTTGGGTAGACTTCGAACAGCCGGCCCAGTTCCAGCCCCTGCAGCTGCAGCTCGGCGCGCTGTTCGCGCTGCGCCAGATCCAGTGTGGTTGGCAGCACGCGCACTTCACCGCCCAGCAGGCCGGTGCGCAATTCGCCTAGCTCAAGGCGGCCATCGGCCGGCTGCGCCAGCGCTGCGTAATAGGACAACTGCCCACGCACGGGCCCCAGCTCAATGCCCGGGTTGGCCTGGGCAAGCGCCAGCGACGGCGCCTCCAGGGTTAACTGGTCAGCGGCCAGCCGAAGCTGCAGCGGCCCCTCTAGGCCGCTGAAGGCGATACGGTCATAGATGCCCTTGAGACCTGTGAGCATCAAGTCGCCCCGCACGCGCAGCGACTGCCCGCCGCTAACGCTCAACGTGCCACCAACCTGCCCACTGGCAAAACTGAGCAACTCCGGCCAGGCGGTCAGACTATCGGCCAGCGGATTACCGGCACGCATGAACAGCGGTGTCAGCTCGCCATCCAGCCGCCAACTACCACCACTGCGCCAACTCGCTTGATGGGCCAGATCCAGGCCGGCGGCATTGCTCAGGTTGCCTTTCCAGTTAAGCGCTGCCTGTTGCCAGCGCCAGTCAGCGCTCAGGTCCCAGCGCTGCGGCGTGAGCTGCGCGTGCTCCAGCGCGTCCAGGTGGCCCGTCAGCCGGCCCGCTGCGCTCAATGTGTCATCGCCGCTCAGCGGCAACGTTAGCTCAAAGGCCGGCTGTTCAAGCCGAGCGCCGCGCAGCGTCAACTGCGCATCACGCAATTGCAGCTGCTGCCAGGCCAGGCTGCCAGGCGCGGTCAGTGCGCTGTGCAGGGCGTCGGCGGAGGCCTGCACGCGCAGCGGCCAGCGGCCCGTCACGCCACGGGCGCGCAGCTGCGGCAGGTTTAGCTGTGGTGCTTGCAGTCGCAGCAGCACCGCGTCACTGGCAAGCTGCCAATCGCGGCTCAGCGGCAGCGTTATCGGGCCAGTCAGCGACAGCTCGCCGCCCTGGGGCAGCGCGGCGCGCGCCTGCATGTCCAATTGCATCAGGGCATCGGCGTGCAGGCGCTGATCCGGCTGGGGGGTCAGCTGCAGACTGAGCTGCGATGGCTGCAGTGCCTCAGGCAAACTCTGCAGCGCCGGCAACACGGGTGCCTGCACCTGCGCCTGCAGGCTGGCCTGCGGCAGCCGCCAGTCACCTGCTGCGCCCTGCAGTTGCACACTTAACTCGCCACTCAGCTCGCCCAGCTGTTCCACCGCCCAAGGTTCGGGCAACACCAGCCGCCCTTGCAGCTGCACATCACCGGCCAGCCAGTCATCCAGCGCCTCAGGCACCCGCGCCGCGTCCAGTTGCCAATCCAGATGCAGCTGAGCGGCAGCCGGAATCTGCTCGATCGGCAGCGCTCCCAGCGCCATCCAGCGGCCCAGGTAGCCAAACAGCCAGGGGGTTTGCGGCCAATCTGGTATGTGCAGGCGGCCTTGCCAGTGCTGCCCGTCGCGCCACTGGCTGTTCAGCCGGGCGGCGGTTACCTGATCAATCTGCAGATCGGCCTCCAATGCCACGCCCTCGGTATTCAGGCGCAGCTGCGGCTGAACGTCGAGCTGCTGGCCATCCAGGTCGAGTTGCAAGACGCTCGACAGCATCAACCCATCGGCCTGCTCGGCGCGCTGCAGCTGCCAGGCACCTGCCAGCTCACAACGTTGATCGCGACAGGGCAGATTGGCGTTTATCTGCGCGATACGTGCGCTGTCCGGTGCCCAGTCGGCCAGCTGACGCCAGAATTGCTCATCACCGAGCAGCAACAGGGGGTCAAGCCCGCCGCTCTGGCTGCTGCCCTGCGCGGCCGGCAGGTGCAACTGCAGGCTGTCTGCCTGCACGGTGCGCAGTCGTGGGCCGCCGCGCCAGCCCGGCCGCAAGCGCGCCTGCTGCACAGTCAACCGCAGCCCGTCCCGCATCTGCAGGTGCAGCTCATCAACCTGCAGCGCGCCGTCGCGCCAACCCAGCGTCTGCCAATCAAGTTGCTGAACACCGGCTGCGTGCAGCTGCTGCTGCCCCCACAGCCGCGCCAGCAACACAAGCAGCGTCAGCAGCAGAAACATCAGCAACAGAATCGAACTACGCCGGCGCATGCGCCCCCCAAAGGTGTCAAACCGCTCACAGGTTAGCACTCGGCCGGCACTTGGCGGTTGACCCGGCTCCAGCATGACGTCTTAAATACCGCGGGCGGCCATGGCCGCCACAGGGATTGACTGTCACAACCAGGGAGCGGTTCACCGTATTCCTGCGCGTTGCCAATCCCTTTTTTGCTCCACATGTTCAGCTCTACACTGCCAAAGAAAGGAAACCGCATGGAATGGTATATCGCTGTATTGAAGAAGTATGTCGAGTTTCAGGGCCGCGCCCGTCGCAAGGAATACTGGATGTTTATTCTGTTCAACATCCTGGCCTCGATCGTCTGCGGCGTCATTGATGGCGTGCTCGGCATCATGCTGCTGGTACCGATTTACTCACTGGCCGTTCTGCTGCCGTCGATTGCCGTGTGCATCCGCCGCCTGCACGACACCAACCGCAGCGGCTGGTGGATTCTGATCAGCCTGGTGCCGCTGGTGGGCAGTATCATCCTGCTGATTTTCCTGTGCATTGAAGGGGACGCCGGCGACAACCGCTTTGGCCCCAACCCCAAGCTGGCTGCCGCCTAACCGGCCTGAGCCTTAGTGCCGGCCCGCTGCGCGCCCTACCCTTAGCGCGCCCGGGCCGGCACCTTGCGGTTTGCATTAACGGCCAGGCTTGGGCAGTCTGCTGCTATCACCGCAACCGATCTTGATCATGCCCACACTCTGCGTTCGCTCGCTGCTGCCGGGATTGCTGCTTGCCAGCCTGCTTGGCTGCCAGCAGATGCCCGAAGACCTCTCCGCTACAACCCCGCTGCGCCCCGCCGAACAGGTAGAGCTGCTGTTTGACCAGACCTGGCGCGACAGCGACGGCCAGGAGCATGTTCAGCAACAGATCATGGACCGGGTACTGGAGCTGATCGACAGCGCCAACGAGCTGGTCGTTGTGGACATGTTCCTGTTCAACGACTTTGCCGGCGAGGACAGTTATCGACCGCTGTCGAGCGAGCTGACCGACGCACTGATTGCTGCCCGCCAACGTCATCCGCAGATGCCGGTGGTGCTGATTAGCGATCCGTTCAACACCCTGTACGGCGGCGTGGCGTCGGCGCAGTTCGAGGCGCTACGCGGCGCTGGTGTCGACGTGGTGATGACCGATCTGAGCAAGCTGCCCGCCTCCAACCCCACCTGGACCGGCATCTGGACCCTGTGCTGCAGCTATCTGGGCAACAGCTCCGAGGGCGGCTGGCTACCTAACCCGGTCGGCGAGGGCAAGGTCACGCTGCGCACCTACCTGCACCTGCTGAATTTCCGCGCCAATCACCGCAAGACCCTGATCGTTGGCCACAACGGCGAGTGGACCGGCCTGGTCACCTCCATGAACCCGCATGATGCCAGCAGCCGCCACGACAACAGCGCCGTACAGTTCAGCGGCGCAGCCGCGCTCGACCTGCTGCAGACCGAGCGCGCCGTGGCGCTGCTGTCGGGCTACGCCCCTGCCGCCGACTGGCCTGACGCGCCAGCAGTGTCAGACAGCCAGCCACCGCAGCTGCAGGTGCTGACCGAGGGCGCTATCGAGCAGGGGCTGCTGCAGCTGATCGGCTTGGCGCAGTCTGGCGATCAGATCGACTTGGAGATGTTCTACCTGTCATCACGACCGGTCATAGAGGCCCTGATTGCAGCGCATCAACGCGGCGCGACACTGCGCGTGATCCTGGACCCCAACCGCGATGCCTTTGGCCGCGAGAAGAACGGCATCCCCAACCGGCAGGCAGCCTGGGATTTACATGAAGCTGGCATTCCCGTGCGCTGGTGCGCGACCGAGGGAGAGCAATGCCACCGCAAGTGGATCAGGCTGGAACGCACTGATGGCAGCGCCGAGCTGATTGCCGGCTCGGCCAACTTTACCCGCCGCAACCTGCACGATCTGAATCTGGAAACCAGCGTGCGCCTGGTCAGCCACAGTGACAGCCCGCAGATCAGCGAGCAACGAGGCGACTTTGAGCGCGAATGGCAGAACGCCAACGGCGCAATCTACAGCCTGCCCTACGCAGACTTTGCAGATCACAGCCGTTGGCGCTATCTGGTGTACCGCTTTATGGAAGCCAGCGGGCTCTCGACCTTCTGAGGCCCGCCGGACTGCTTACTGCTGTTCGGCAAAACACTCGGCGATAATGTCCATGCCCGCGTTCAGCTCAACGTCAGTGGCCGTCAGCGGCACCAGAATGCGGATGACGTTACCGTACTGACCACAGGACAGCAGAATCAGGCCCTTGTCCCGCGCGGCAGCAACGATGCGACCGGTCAGTTCGGCATCCGGTGCGCCATCTGCGGTGAACAGCTCACAGGCAACCATCGCACCCAGGCCGCGCACATCGCCAATGCGCTTGTCGTCGGCCGCCAGCGCACTCAACCGCGCGGTGAGAATCTCGCCCACGGTACGGCTGCGGGCCAGCAGGTTTTCTTCTTCGAACACGTCCATCACCGCCAACGCAGCCGCACAAGCCAACGGACTACCGGCGTAGGTGCCGCCCAGACCGCCCGGCGCAATGCTGTCCACCGCCTCAGCACGCCCGCAGACGCCCGCAACCGGGAAGCCGCCGGCAATCGACTTGGCAAAGGTGGTCAGGTCCGCCGCCACGCCCATCTGCTCCATCGCGAAGAAAGTGCCGGTACGGCCAGCGCCGGTCTGCACTTCATCGGCCACCAGCAAAATCCCGTGCTGATCGCACAGCGCGCGCAAGCGCTGCATAAACGCCGGGCTGGCAACATAGAAGCCACCTTCACCCTGCACCGGTTCGATAACGATGGCAGCGATATCCTGCGGCTGCGCGTCGTTCTTGAAAATACGCTCGATGCTGGCGATGGCATCGTCATCGCTCACACCATGCAGCGGACAGGGATACTGGGCGCGATAGACGCCACCCGGCATCAAGCCCATACCTGCTGAGTACGGCGCCACCTTGCCGGTCATCGACAAGGTCATCATGGTGCGGCCATGGTAAGCGCCGGTGAAGGCAATCACGCCGGCGCGACCGGTGGCGGCGCGGGCAATCTTGACCGCGTTTTCCAGCGCTTCGGAGCCGGTGGTCACCAGCAGTGTCTTCTTGGCAAAGTCGCCGGGCACCATCTCGTTCAGCCGCTCACACAGGGCAATGTAGGGCTCATACGCCAGCACCTGAAAACAGGTGTGGGTGAACTGGTCCAGCTGACGACGCACCGCGTCCATCACCTTGGGGTGACGGTGTCCGGTGTTGAGCACGGCAATGCCGCCGGCAAAGTCGATGTACTGTCGCCCTTCCACATCCCAGACGGTCGCGTTTTCAGCGCGCTGCACCGCAATCGGGTGGATCTGGCTTACACCACGGGCGACAGCATTCTGCCGCCGCTGCATCAGGGACTCATTGCTCTTGCTCATAACCGCCTCGCGGAAAAAGTGGGGAGCCGGCGGCTCCCCGTCAGGTAGATGCGAACGTCAAATACCGCCCAGACAGAGGTACTTGATCTCGACGTACTCCTCGATGCCGTACTTGGAGCCTTCACGGCCC
>DBHE01000019.1:287-4521 GCA_002296055.1 Pseudomonadaceae bacterium UBA836 | reverse complement strand
TCGCCCTTGTTGAAGCGCACGTTTTCCAGCAGCACCAGCTCGCCCGGCTTAACCTCGACGCCGCCGAGGTAGTCACGCACCAGCGGCACCTCACGGCCCAGCGCTTCGCTCAGGTAGGCGGCAACCGGCGCCAGGCTGTTTTCTTCGCTGAACACGCCCTCTTCCGGACGGCCCAGGTGCGAGCAGACCATCACGGCAGCGCCCTTTTCCAGCGCCAGCTTGATGGTGGGCAGCGAGGCAACGATACGCGCATCGCTGGTTACCTTGCCGTTCTTGACCGGCACGTTGAGGTCTTCACGAATCAGTACACGCTGGCCGTTCAGGTCCAGCTCGCTCATGGTCAATACGGTCATAGCCCGCTCCTTGCTTGGTAAGTGTGTCAATCTTTTCAGCGCCGCCGCAGCCTGCGACCACGCCGCTTGTATTCAGTTCGCTGAGCGCGACAGCCAGTAGCGCGCCACATCCAGCATGCGATTGGCAAAACCCCACTCGTTATCAAACCAGACCAGCAGATTCACCAGCCGCGGGCCGGACACGCGGGTCTGGCTGCCATCGACAATCGCCGAATGCGGGTCGTGGTTGAAGTCGCAGCTGGCATGCGGCAACTCGGTGTAGTCCAGCAGCCCGGCGTACTGCCCATCGGCAGCAGCGCGCAGCAGGCGATTAATCTCGTCACCAGTGGTGTCGCGCGCCGTCTGCAAGGTGATATCCAGCGCCGAAACATTCACCGTCGGCACTCGGATGGCCTTGGCCTGAATGCGCCCCGACAGCTCCGGCAGCAGGCGCTCGATACCACGCGCCAGTCCGGTGGAGACCGGAATCATAGACTGGAACGCCGAGCGCGTGCGGCGCAGGTCGGCGTGGTGGTAGGCATCAATCACCGGCTGGTCGTTCATCGCCGAGTGAATGGTGGTAATGGAGACGTACTCCAGCCCCACCGCCTCGTTCAGCAGCTTGAGCAGCGGCACACTGCAGTTGGTGGTGCAGGACGCGTTGGACACCAGTCGCGCATCGGCCGGCAGGCTGGCGTGATTAACGCCATACACCAGCGTGGCATCCACCGCCTCCTCGTTGACCATCGGCTGCGAGAACAGCACCCGCGGCACCCCGGCATGCACAAAGCGCAGGCCCTGTTCGCGGGTGGTGTACTGCCCGGAGCACTCCAGCAGCAGATCGACATCCAGCGCGCGCCAGTCAACCCCCTCAGGCTCAGCCGAGCGCAGCACCTCGATGGGCTGGCCGTTGATCAGCAACTGCTCGCCCTGCAGCTGTACCTTCCCCGGGAAGCGCCCGTGGGTCGAATCAAAGCGGGTCAGGTACTCAATGCTCTCGCGGTCAGCCAGATCATTCAGCGCCACCACGTCAATATCCGCCTGCGCCGACTCGTGCAGCGCACGCAGCACACAACGACCGATCCGGCCGTAGCCGTTCAGGGCGATGCGGTAGGGACGAGAACTGGACATGACAGCAGGCTCCGCCTGGCTGCAAGCTCCACGCTACAAGCTGCAAGCAGGCCGAGCACCACTTGCAGCTTGAAGCTTGAGGCTTGCCGCTGGTTTAGTCTTCCAACAACTCTTGCGCGGCGGCGAGGACGTTGTCGAGGGTGAAACCGAACTCCTCGAACAGCGCGGCAGCCGGGGCGGATTCGCCGAAGCTCTGCATACCGATGATGCGGCCGTCGAGGCCGACGTACTTGTACCAGAAGTCGGCATGGGAGGCTTCGATAGCAATGCGCGCACCGACTTCCAGCGGCAGCACCGACTGCTTGTAGGCAGCGTCTTGCTGGTCGAACACGCTGGTAGACGGCATGGACACCACGCGCACCTTGTGGCCCTGCTCGTTCAGTGCAGTCCAGGCGTTAACCGCCAGACCGACTTCGGAGCCGGTGGCAATCAAGATCAGTTCGGGCTCGCCGTCACAGTCCTTCAGCACGTAGCCACCACGGGCGACGTTGGCCAGTTGCTCAGCATCGCGGCTCTGGTGCGGCAGGTTCTGACGCGAGAAGACCAGCGCACTCGGGCCGTCGGCACGCTCCAGCGCGTACTTCCAGGCAATCGCAGATTCAACCGCGTCAGCCGGGCGCCAGGTGTCCAGATTCGGTGTGCCACGCAGGCTGGCCAGCTGCTCGATCGGCTGGTGAGTCGGGCCGTCTTCGCCCAGACCAATGGAGTCGTGGGTGTAGACGTGGATCACGCGCTGCTTCATCAGTGCCGACATGCGCACCGCGTTGCGAGCGTATTCCATAAAGATCAGGAAGGTCGCGCCGTAGGGCACAAAGCCGCCGTGCAGAGCGATACCGTTCATGATCGCGGTCATGCCGAATTCACGCACGCCGTAGAACAGGTAGTTACCGGAGGCGTCTGCAGACTCGACGCCTTTGCAGCCCTTCCACAGGGTCAGGTTGGAACCGGCCAGGTCAGCCGAGCCGCCGAGCATTTCCGGCAGCAGCGGGCCAAAGGCGTTCAGGGTGTTCTGGCTGGCCTTGCGGCTGGCGATGGTTTCTTCCTTGGCAACAACCTCGGCGATGTAGGCATCAGCCTTTTCGCTGAAGTCAGCCGGCAGGTCACCTGCCAGGCGGCGCTGCAACTCGGCAGCCAGCTCCGGGAAGGCAGCCTGATAGGCGGCGAACTTGTCGTTCCAGGCGGCTTCAGCCTTGGCACCGGCTTCGTGGGCATCCCACTCGGCTTTGATGTCTGCCGGAATGTCAAAGGCGGCGTGCGGCCAGTTCAGCGCCTCACGGGTAGCGGTGATTTCCGCCTCGCCCAGTGCGGCGCCGTGGCATTCTTCTTTGCCCTGCTTGTTCGGCGAGCCGAAACCGATGATGGTCTTGCAGCAGATCAGTGTCGGCTGCTCGGTGTTCTTGCGGGCGGTCTCGATGGCGGTCTTGATCTCGTCGGCGTCGTGGCCGTCGACATTGCGGATGACCTGCCAGCCGTAGGACTCAAAACGCTTGGGCGTGTCGTCGGTAAACCAGCCTTCCACTTCACCGTCGATGGAGATGCCGTTGTCGTCGTAGAAGGCGACCAGCTTGCCCAGACCCAGTGTGCCTGCCAGCGAGGACACCTCGTGGGAGATACCTTCCATCATGCAGCCGTCGCCCAGGAACACGTAGGTGTTGTGGTCAACCACCTCATGGCCTTCGCGGTTGAACTGCGCCGCCAGCACCTTCTCGGCAATCGCCATACCCACGGCATTGGCGATGCCCTGACCCAGCGGGCCAGTGGTGGTTTCAACGCCTGGGGTGTAGCCGTATTCGGGGTGGCCCGGGGTTTTGCTGTGCAGCTGACGGAAGTTCTTGATGTCGTCGATGCTGACGTCATAGCCGGTCAGGTGCAGCAGGGAGTAGATCAACATGGAGCCGTGACCGTTGGACAGCACAAAGCGGTCGCGGTCGGCAAAGTTCGGGTTGGCCGGGTTGTGCTTCAGATAGTCACGCCACAGGACTTCGGCGATATCCGCCATACCCATGGGCGCACCGGGGTGGCCGCTGTTGGCTTTCTGCACGGCATCCATGCTGAGGGCACGAATGGCATTGGCACGGTCACGACGACTGGGCATGAACAACTCCTGTGGCTTGCAAGGCGTGGGCTTTCAGTCGGCAAAGCGACTGGCCGGGAAAAAGAGGCGGGCATTTTCGCGCAATCCGCCGTCCCCGGCAACGAAAACCCCGTTTCAGCTGTGCTTATCCCTTTCTTGCCAGACGAACGGCCAGACCTATATCAAAGTATTTTGATATAGCCGTTGCGACACCGGCCGTTCGCTACTACACTGCGCCGCATGAACCAGATTGCGCGCATTCCCGCCGCCAAACCCAGCCAGACCGACGACCTCGCCGCCTTTTGCAAGGCCGCGGGCGATGCGTTGCGGCTGGATATCCTGCGCGTGCTGCGCAGCGATTCCTTTGGTGTGCTGGAGTTGGCGCAGATCTTCGATATGCGCCAATCCGGCATGAGCCACCACCTCAAGGTGCTGGCCAACGCCGGGCCTGGTCAGCACGCGCCGCGAAGGCAACTCGATCTTCTATCGCCGCAGCCTGCCGGTCAGCGACCAGCCTTGGCATCGCCTGCACAGCCAACTGCTGAGCGAGCTGGACAGCCAGCCAGACGACGCCGCAGCTGGCAACAGGCCATCGCCGCCGTACACGCCCAGCGCGCCGAGTTGTCGCGTCAGTTCTTTGCCCGCTTTGCCGACGGCACCCCGGCGCAGCAGGACTTGATCGCCCACTTCGGCATCT
>DBHE01000019.1:0-139 GCA_002296055.1 Pseudomonadaceae bacterium UBA836 | reverse complement strand
CGACGCCATGCTCGAGCGCGCGCGTCAGCAATGCAATGAAGCCGGTCTGAGCAACGTCGACTGCCTGCTGGCCGATGCCCTGCAGCCCCAGCAATTGCCTGCAGCCGACTGCGTGGTCTGCAATATGGTGCTGCACCAC
>DBHE01000129.1 GCA_002296055.1 Pseudomonadaceae bacterium UBA836 | reverse complement strand
CAGGTAGTGCTCGCTCTCGCAGCCGGGCAGCGCCACCTCCGGGTCTGCCTCCGCACGCAGTACCTGCGGCAGGCCCGGCAGGCCGATATCCAGCTCGATGCCGACCACGCCAATGTCTGCGTCATTGACCTGTAGATCAGCGTTGCCATCCAGACTGGCAAAAGACGGTGCCAAACCGGTATCCAGCGCCAGCGACAGTAACCAGCCGCTGCTCTGATGGCGACAGGGATCTGCAGCGCTGCGGCGCGGGATCAGCGTGCTGAACAGCACCCGGCTACCCACGACCGTTGCCGCCTCGACCACCCGCTCGGCGCTGACCGGGTGAACCGGCAACGGCACATACCAGCCCGCCTGCTGCTGCCAGTCCAACGCAGTACCGTCCACTGTCCGGGTACTGACCGTGTCGCCCTGCTGTAGCCTGCGCTGCGCGAGATCAGCCACACCCAGCGTTCGCCCTGATGGCGCCAGGCGCAGCGCATAGATTGCCTGTTGCTTCCGGCTTTGCGCATCGCCTTGCGCCAGCAGGCGGCCACTGCCAAACAGTAGCAGTGGCGCTCTGGCCGGCGTACTGAGGTGCAGAAGCGGCGCAGCGGTCAGCGGCTGGCCGGGCGGGGCAGCGAACAGCGGCGCGCTGCGGTTAATCACCTGCCAGTGCTGTGGGTCATCCGCGCTCAGATCAAAGCCCCACAGCTGTCCATGCAGGTCACCAGCGTACGCTGCCAGTACGTTCTGACTGGCATCACGCTGCAGGGTCACGGCAGACAAGCCGTTAGCCTCGGGCGTGCCGGCCCTGGAAGGCAGGTCCAGCTGTCTGAGCAGCTCGCCGGTTTCGGCATCCAGCACCAGCAAACTGGCCAGGCCCGTCGCGCTGCCGTAGCCGTTGCCGGTGATCAGCAGCGCTCGCCCGGCCTTGTTGAATACCTGCGGAGCGGCGTAAACATGGCCGAGCGCCTGCCAGCCCGGCAGCGCGGCGTCCACCTCCCAGAGCGCGCCAAGTGCGTTGCCGGCATCAGTCTGGTCATACAGCCGCACAGCAAACAGCCCCTTGCCGCCGGCACCCAATCCGGCCACGGCCAGCGTGCTCCAGCCTGCCGACAGGCGCGCATCAGTCAGCGCGATCTGGCCGTCCACCCCGGAGCGATGCCCGTACCCTGCACCGTAGGCCGGGGCGGCCCAATGCTCCAGGTTGCCCTGCACGGCCGCAGGCAAGTAGGCGTAGCGGTGCAGACCGCCCGCCTCGAACAGATGCAGGAAGCCGTCATTGGCGCCCACCAAGAGCAGATCACCCAAAGCCCCGCGTTGCTGCAGATAAGCGTGGTAGTCCGCCTCCTCGCTGGCCAACAGGGGCGCCCCAGCCATCAAAAGCCTGGGCGCGCTGCGCACGCTGTCGCCCAGCAGGCGGGTGCGTTCGCGCAGCCCCGGTACCGGCACGCCACGCGCCCAATCGAGCAACTGTTGCCCGGCGTTGGCGCCATGCAAACCAAGCCCCGTGGCCATCGCCAGTAGCTGCTGTTGCTGGACAGGCGCCAGGGCGGCAAACCCTGCGCCGCGCAAGGTCACCGGGCCTGCTGGCTGCAGCCCATCAGCCTGGCGCCAGCTCTGGTATCGACCGCGCAGCCCGCCCGGTACAAACTGGCTGTCGCTGCGCCAGATCACGCCCTGCTCTGCCCCACTTCTGTCCAGCGCCAGCAGCTCCAGCTCTCCGCTCCAGTCGCGGGCATGGTATTGCGAGCGCACGCGCAGGCGGCCAGCGCTCAAAGTCTGGCCGTCCAGCGTCGCTGCCGAAACAAAGCCGCTATGCGCGCCAACCTCCCCCACAATGTGCCTCAGCGCATCGGACAACCCGCCGGCGTCGGCAACGCTCAGGTAGCGGCCACCGCCAGCCTGCGCTGCAGCGCGCAAACGCGGGTCATCAATGGCAAAGCCAAGGGTGTAGGTGCGCAGATTTTGCGCTGGATAGGCCGGATCGTCCCAGCTCTGCCCGGCTGCATCCACGCCGCCCTGAAGCAGGTCGAGCGAACGAGCAAAGGCTGCCATATCGTCCAGATAGAAAGTGCTGCCCGGGTCCTGCAGGCTTGCACCGGTCGTATCGTTGCTGGCATCGCCATCCCAGTCCGGCAGGTGCCAGTTGCCGGGCAGATGCGGGTTCTGACCAGCCGGCTCCTGCTGCGCCGAGACGGGGAAGTCACTGTCGTGGGTTGGCAGCCCGTCGGTCAGCACAACTGCCGCGCTGGCCTGACAGCGCCACTGCAAAGGGCTCTGGTAACGGGGTGTGGAGGGCTCGTAGAAGGACGACATGCCGCGCAGGTAGCGGCTGATCTCATAGTGGGTTTCGGCCAGCGGCGTCCAGGTGTACAGGTCCGGGTCATTGCCCGCTGCGGGGTTCAGGTTGGCAATGGCCTGCTCCAGCCGTTGCAGGTGCTGCAGGCCGGCTGCGTCATGCCCAATCCCGTCAACGGGCACCAGCAGTCGTCCACCGGCCGTGTCACGCTGCACGCCCGCCCCCGAGGCCGGGTTGAAGGCAAACAGGCCAAACCGCAGGTCGCGATGCTGGTGCAGCAGCTGACTGGCGGCCTCCTGCATAACCGCCAGCCGGGTTCGCCCGCCGGTGCTGTTGAGCACCATGCTGGAGGAGTTATCCAGCAGCAGGACCACATTGGCCGGTGCGGCGCTACGGCTACTCACCGGGCCGCTGATCGGCTGAAAGGCCAGTGCAGCAGTGGGCACAGCGCTCAGTAGCACCGTTGCCAGCTTACTGGTAGGCCAGTGCATACACAGCCTCCAGCTCGGTGCGACGCCGCCCGGTTTCACTGCGTACGCTAAGCCGGTACACCTGCGACTCAGCGCTGCTCTGCAGCCGGGCCGGTATGGCACTGGCGCCCATCCAGTCGACTCGATAGACCACCGTTACCCCGGTCGCGGCAGAGGCAAGGCTTTGCCAACCCGCATCGGCCAGATTGCAATCAGCTGCGCTACAGGCCTGAGCGGGCAGGTCCAGCTCCTGCGCGCGAATCTGTGCCTCCAGCGTGCGTAATGCGCTTTCAGCAGCTTGAAAGCCGAGTTGGCGCTGCGCCAGATTGGCAACCTGCCGCTGCTGATGGGTGGCGCCGCGCACTGCAGCATGCGCGCCCACCACCATCAGCAACAGAAACACCAGGCTGATCAGCAAGGCGGCGCCCTGCTGATGCCGGAACGAAGGTGGCCTGCTCATATCTCTCCCTTATTGGTCAGGTCGGTTGCGCAGGCGCGTAACCTGCGTAAAGCGCTGCGTGAGAAGGCGCCCGGCCTGTGGGCTGCCCGGATTGTCACTGAGCGCCAGGCTTACCCGCACACTGCGCAGCCGGGGCTGCTCCCCGGCCGTAAGCGTTGGCTGGTAGCGGCCGCCGGCATCCGGCAGAGCGGCATCGCTCGCCAAGGCAAACTGCACTTGAAAATCCACCACCTGCTCAATCAGCGTTTCAAAATTGCCGCTGCCATTGAGGCGCACCTGCACCCGCTCTCCCTGCTGGCGGTATTCCAGCTGGCGCAGCGCCAGTAACCAGTCACCGGGTTGCAGCTGTAACGTGTCTTCCGTGATGGCCACACGGTCCTGGCAGTTACCGGCCACC
Organism: Pseudomonadaceae bacterium UBA836; assembly: GCA_002296055.1. Classification (GTDB taxonomy): domain Bacteria; phylum Pseudomonadota; class Gammaproteobacteria; order Pseudomonadales; family Pseudomonadaceae; genus Halopseudomonas. Next base: position 21,522 of record DBHE01000129.1, on the reverse strand, counting down.
AGCCAGCGTGCGCCAAAGGTGCCGGGGCGATAGGTGATGGCTGCATCAGCCTGCACCCTGACCGGCAAGGCGGTAACAATCTGCAGTACACCGCCCTGGTAACTGACGGGTTGGGCCAGCGGCGCTGGCAACGCCAGACCCGAACCGAGCTGCAAGTCGAGACAGCCCTCACTGCCTGCTGCCCGCAGGTCAGTGGCCAAACGCCCCATCAGATAACGCGCATCCTCCTGAAACTGATTACCAAGACGCAGCAATAGCAGACTGTCGCGACTACCCAGCAAGGTCTGCATCAATGCCATGGTCAGCAACAGCCCAAGCGCCATGGACACCAGCAGTTCGACCAGACCAAAGCCGCTAAGCCGGCGGCTCACGGCTGCTCCCCGATACGCACATCAAGCTGCAGACGGGCAGGCCCCTGCTCGCTGATACGCGCCTGCGACCAGCTCACCAGTACCCGCGCCACGCCCTGATCCACCGTTACTCGCGCCTCTCCGCCGGGCAGTTGGCAGGTCACGGCGCGGGCAAAGTCGGCACGATCCTGTTGCAGCAAGGGAAGGTTTTCTGCGGCCTGCTCAGGGCAGTCTCCGCTAGCCGCCATGGCATACAGTGGCAAGGCGCCACGATTGGCGCGCATGCGTTCAAGCAGATCGTTGGTGATCAGCAGCGCCTGGGCACGATGCGCGCTATCGGCACTAAAACGCAGAGCATTGAGCTGCAAGCCGATGGCGCCAAACACGCCCAAGGTGGTCAACAGCAACGCCACCAGCACTTCAAGCAGCGAAAAACCGCGCTGGGCCGGCGGGCCGCAGGCGGAGGAATGATTGGCCGGCATAAGGCAGGTCCTGTGCCAGAGGACCTGTGCAGCAATGCCTGCAGGCCCGGTTCCGTGGCGGATCAGCCGGACTGCAGGTAGCCGGCGAACGTCATCCGATGACGCCGTTCACCGTAAAAGGCAGCGCCCGCGCGCCCACCACCCTTATGGGTGAGGGCGGTAGCAGCGGTGTGAGGGAGTTATCAGATGCCGACTTGACGAGGGGCCTGACCGGCGACAAAGCCGAGCAGATTGTCACGCAGTTGCCCAACAATGCGCTGGCGCGCTTCGCGACTGCCCCAGGCGCTGTGCGGCGTAATCACCAGATTCGGCACGTCAGCATCAAGCAACGGATTGCCATCGACCGGCGGCTCGACCGTCAGCACATCACAGGCCGCGCCACCCAAGTGCCCGGAGCGCAGCGCCGCCGCCAGCGCAGCTTCATTGACCAATCCGCCGCGCCCGGCATTGATCACCAGGCTGCCCGGCTTCATCAGCACCAACTCAGGCGCGCCGATCAGATCCCGCGTAGCCTCGGTCAACGGGCAATGCAGACTGAGCACATCAATCTCTGGCAAAAATTGCTCAAGTGCCGGCCGCCCTTCACGCTCACGCCCGGGCAGCGCGCCCACCAGCACACGCATGCCAAAGGCCTCGGCCAGCCGCCCCACTGCCTGCCCCAGCTCGCCGTAGCCAAGAATACCCAGGGTGCGGCCAGACAGTTCGCCGATCGGGTAGTCCAGCAGGCAGAACTGCTCGCTTTTCTGCCAGGCGCCGCCGCGCACCGCCTCACGGTAGGACTCAAAACGGGTAATCAGCACCAGCATCAGCATCAAGGTGTGCTGCGCCACCGCCGGGGTACCGTAGGCCTGGCAGTTGCACACCACAATCCCCTGCTCACGTGCCGCCTGCAGGTCGACATTGTTGGTGCCGGTTGCGGCAATCAGGATCAGCTTGAGCTGCGGATTGGCCTGCATCAGCGCGCGGTCAATCACCACCTTGTTGGTAATCACCACCTGCTGCCCCTGCAACCGACTGCCAACCTCGCTGGCAGCCGTGCGCGGGTAGCTAGTAAAACCGCCTGCGGCGCCTTCCAGCGCACTCAGGTCCAGGTCGCCCTGGTCGAGGCTGGCGCGATCGAGAAAAACAGTGGAGAGAGCTTCTTGCATGCTGGCTGTACCTGTATTGCAGGGAGACGGCGCAGTATAATCGCCCGCCCATAGGAGGCCCTGCAATGTATTGGAATGAATTTGCGCTGGTGGCACTGGTCCACCTGCTCGCCGTAATCAGCCCCGGACCGGACTTTGCCGTGGTTATTCGCAATAGCGTCAGCGCCGGGCATCGCGCCGGGCTGTACACCGCCATCGGCGTTGGCGCCGCCATTTTCCTGCACGTGACCTACTCGTTGCTAGGCATTGGCCTGATTGTGTCGCAGTCGGTCTGGCTGTTCAATCTGCTCAAACTGTTGGCGGGGGCCTACCTGATTTACATCGGTTTTCGTGCCCTGCGCGCCCAGCCCGCCTCGGCCGACCAGCAGGTCAGCAAGCAGCGCAACATGAGCGCCGCGCAAGCGTTTCGTCAGGGCTTTATCACCAATGGCCTGAACCCCAAGGCGACCCTGTTCTTTCTCTCGCTGTTCACCGTGGTTATCAGCCATGACACACCACTGCTGGTGCAAGCTGGCTATGGCGTCTACACGGCAGTAGCGACGGGCGCATGGTTCTGCCTGGTGGCTCTGCTGTTCAGCCGCGATGCAGTGCGTCGCGGCTTCCACCGCATGGGGCATTGGTTTGATCGAATGATGGGAGGCGTACTGGTCGCTCTGGGGCTGCACATCGCCCTGTCACACTGGATCAAGCGCGGCTAAGCCGCGCCAACCTCAGGCCTGAGTGGGCGTGTTTCGCGCCCAGTCGGCAAGCACCTTGATCCATTGCGGATCATCATTCAGACAGGGGATCAGCACCAGCTCTTCCCCGCCTGCAGCGACAAACTGCTCGCGCGCACGGTCACCAATCTCTTCCAACGTCTCGATGCAGTCAGCCACAAAGGCCGGACAGGCGACCAGTAGCCGCTTGACGCCTTGGGCTGCCAGCTCATCGATACGGTTTTCCGTGTATGGCTCAATCCACTTGTCGCGTCCCAGGCGGGACTGGAAGGCCATGGAGCATTGCTCTGGCGCCAACTCCAGACGCGCAGCCAGCTCACGGCTGACATAACTACAGTGCGCACGATAACAGGTGGCGTGGGCCGCCGAAGGGCGCTCACAGCAATCGCCGGATGCCAGACAATGCGCCCCGGTCGGATCAGCCTTGCGCAGGTGTCGCTCGGGCAAGCCGTGGTAGCTCAGCAGCAGGTGGTCAAAGCCTTGATCCAGATAGGGTCGCATGGTGTCGGCCAGCGCTGCGAGATAGTCGGGCCGGCCGTAAAACGCCGGCACGACGTTCAGCCGAAGATCCAGACCATGCTGCTTGATGACCCGCTGCGCCTCATGCACAGAGGTAGTAATGGTGCTGTCAGCGTGCTGTGGGTACTGCGGCATAAACAGCACCTCACGTACCCCAGGCTGCGCCGCCAGCGCCAGCAGCCCGCGTTCAATGGAGGGCTCGCCGTAGCGCATTGCCAGCTCTACCGGCATATCCAGCTGCTGCTGCAAGGCCTGCTGCACCCGGCGGCTGATCACCAGCAAGGGCGAGCCATCCGCCCACCAGATTGAGGCATAGGCATGCGCAGAAGCCTTGGGGCGCGTAAGCAATATCAGACTGACCAGCAGCCGGCGCGCCGGCCAAGGCAGGTCCACCACGTAGGGATCCATCAGAAACTGATTCAGATAGCGCCGCACATCGGCCACCTGAGTGCTCTTGGGCGAGCCCAGATTGACCAGCAAAACCCCACGTTCAGACATCCACAGACTCCAGCAAATTGATCACCTTTATTCCGGCTTTTGCAGCACCTGCGCCAAGGCGGCGTCCAGCTGCGGGTAGCGAAATACAAACCCCTGTTGCTCGGCCTTGGCCGGCAGCGCGCGCTGCCCCGTCAGTAACAGCCGGGCCATTTCCCCCAACGCCAACTTCAATACCGGCGACGGTGCCGGCAGGACTGCCGGACGGCCCAGCGCCTTGCCCAGTGCCGTACTGAACTCTCGATTGGTGACCGGTGCCGGCGCTGTACCGTTGTACACACCGCGGCAATCTGCCGTTTCCATCAGCCACAACAGCAACGCCTCGACATCACTATGGTGCACCCAAGGCATGTACTGTTTACCGGACCCCAATGGCCCGCCCAGCCCCAAACTGAAAGGCACCCGCATACGAGCCAAAAAGCCGCCGTCCGGAGCCAAAACCAGCCCCAGACGCAGCACACACACGCGAATACCATAGGACGCAGCTCGACGAGCCGCCGCCTCCCAGGCATCACAGAGCGTGTGCGTGTATTCTACCTTCGCCGGGCTGGACTCGGTCAGCGGTGTATCGCCACCGTCGCCGTACCAGCCCACTGCCGACGCACTGACCAATACTTCAGGGCGCTGAGCACGCTGGCCGAGCCACTGCACCAACTGCTCGGTCAAGGTCACTCGGCTCTGCCACAGCACTGCCTTGCGCTCGGCACTCCAGCGCCGGTCCGCAACGGGCGCACCGGCCAGATTGATCACCGCATCCAGCGCACCATCATCCAGTTGCTCCAGGCTGGCGACACCGCGCACCTGCGCGCCACAAAGCGTCGCAACCTCACCCGGACGCCGGCTCCAGACAGTTACCTGATGTCCGGCCGCAATCAGTTGGCGGCACAACTGCCGCCCAATCAGACCGGTACCGCCGGTCAGTAATACATTCATAAAGACTCCCTGTCGTCAGCACTGCGAGCCGCCACACTATGACCTGGCAGCTCATCGGGCAAGCATGGGCACGCCAAACTGCCAAATGGACAACATGCGAGACACCTGCGCCGCTCACGACACGCAAATTTTTATACAAACAACCCCTCCATGTATAGCTTTTCCTGTGCTGCCGGGGTACAACGGCCCCATACAGCGACCCGGAACAGGACGAGATCACTTATGAGCGTAGCCGTAATTGGCGCCGGCATTGCCGGCATCAGCGCCGCCCTGCAACTGCACGAGGCTGGCCTTGCCGTCGAGTTGTTCGACAAAAGCCGGGGCACTGGTGGCCGCATGAGCAGCAAACGCACCGAGCAAGGCGAGTTCGACATCGGCACCCAGTACTTCACCGCCCGCCACAGCGCTTTTCGTGCCGCAGTAGAAGATTGGCAGTCGCGCGGGTGGGTTGCCCGCTGGCAACCGCGTCTGTATCGCATTGACGAGCAGGGGTTACGCGCCTCCGAAGACGACCAGCAGCGCTATGTCGGGGCCCCTCGCATGACCGCGCTGAGTCGCAGTCTCATCGGTGACATTCCGCTGCACAGCGCCACCCGCATCGTCGAATTACAACGCAGCGAGGCAGGCTGGCTATTAGTTGACAGCGAGGCCGGCCACCACGGCCCCTACCAGCAGGTTATCGTCGCGACGCCCGCGCCTCAGGCAGTACCGCTGCTCAGCGCAGCGCCGACCCTGGCCAGCGCGGCGGCACAGGCACAGATGGAACCCGGCTGGGCGGTCTGCGTGGGCTTTGCCGAACCACTGACTCTGGCACTGGACGCCGCCTTCGTACGCTGCGGCCCGCTGGACTGGGTCTGCGCCAACCACAGCAAGCCTGGCCGCGACAGTGCCGCCAACTGGGTATTGCAATCGACTCCGGCCTGGGCGGCGGCGCATCTGGACACACCGCCACAGGAGGTAGCCACTCTGCTGCTGGAAGCACTGGCGGACGCGCTGCAAACCGAGCTACCCGAGGTGCGCTTCGTGCATGCCCACCGCTGGCTGTACGCACGCCCAGCCGAAGATCAGCAATGGGGCGCACTTGCCGCGCCCGAACTGGACCTCTACGTGTGCGGCGACTGGTGTCAGGCTGGACGGCTGGAAGGCGCGTGGTTGAGCGGTCGAGAAGCGGCCCAAGTGCTGCTTGGCAGAAGCTGAACCACCCAATCTGGGCCGCCGAAATTATACCAATGGAGGCGACTGACAGACGGACGGTGCAAAAACTTATACAAAAATAATGAAATCATGCTTATCCTTGTACAAGAGCGAACCAAGCTGTACAGGAGATAAGCCATGCGCACTGCCATCACTGCACGTATCCCGGTCGGCATCAGCCAATGCCTGGTAGGCGACCCGGTGCGCTTCAACGCTGGACACAAGCACTCGCGCCTGTGCACCGAGCAGCTCGGCGCTCTCTTTGACCTGCGCCCGGTCTGTCCCGAGGTCGCCATTGGCCTCGGCACACCGCGCAAGGTCATCCGCCTGATTGACGATCCGCAGGCACCGCGCGCGGTGAGCAGCGACAACCTTGATCAGGACCACACTCAGGCCCTGAGCGACTACGCTGATGCCGTCAGCGACCGCAGCGATGAGCTGTGCGGCTTTATCCTGATGCAAAAATCACCCAGCTGCGGCATGGAGCGGGTAAAAGTGTACAACCGCCAAGGCCAACCAGCTCCGGCCACTGGCAGCGGCGTGTTCGCCGCGCGCCTGATGCAACGCCTTCCGCTGCTACCGGTGGAGGAAGAGGGCCGCTTACACGATCCCGTGCTGCGTGAAAACTTCGTCAATCGAGTGATCGTCTACGCCGACTGGCAAGCCCTCAAGCACAATGGCCTGAGCGCCAGCCGCCTGTTGGCCTTCCACGCGCGCCACAAGTATCTGTTGATGGCGCACCAATCCCCGCGCTACCGCACCTTGGGTCAGCTATTGGCCAACCCAGGCAAAGGCGAGGCACTCGCCCGCACCGCCGAGCAGTATTTCAGCGAATTAATGCAGGCCCTGCGCCAGCCCGCCAGCCGCCGAGGCCACAGCAATGTGCTGCAGCACGTGGCCGGGCACTTCAAGCGCGTGCTGGCAGCGCCGGAAAAGGCCGAACTGCAGCAGTTGATCGCGCGCTACCGCGAAGGCGTGGTGCCGCTGGTGGTACCCATCACCCTGCTGCAGCACCACCTGCTGCGCCACCCGGACCCGTATCTGCAGCAGCAGGCCTACCTGCAGCCTCACCCACCCGAGCTCAGCCTGCGGAATGCGATCTGACCATGACTGATTTTCAACCCTGCACCCAGCCCAGTGGAGCCCGCTCATGAGCCGGCCGCTGCAACTGTGCTGGTTGCGCACCGACCTGCGCCTGCACGACAACCACGCGCTCTGGCACGCTAGCCAGCAGGGCCCGGTGGTCGCGGTGTACGTGGTGACACCCAACGACTGGCGCGCGCACGACGACGCCCCCATCAAGATCGACTTCTGGCGGCGCAACCTGATCGCCCTGCGAGCACAGCTGACTGAGCGCAACATCCCCCTTCGTCTGCTGCACGCCGACAGCTGGGCCGACTGCCCCAGCCAACTTCTCAACCTTGCCCAGGAATTAGAGGTCAGCGGCCTTCACTTCAACGATGAATACGGCCTGCACGAACAGTCTCGCGACGATGCTACAGCAGCTGCCTTTGCTGACGCCGACCTGAGTTGCCAGCGCTACACCGATCAGCTGTTCTTTGCGCCGGGCAGCCTGACGACGCAAAGCGGCACCATGTACAAGGTATACAGTCAGTTCCGCAAGCAAGCCTACGAGGCGCTGCATCGCCAGCTACCCGACAGCCTGCCGGCACCCGAACGCCAGACCGCCTTGCAGCTGGACAGCGACCAGCCAGCAGCAGGCTTCGATGCCTTTGAATGTCCCACCGAGGATCAGCAAGCGCTGTGGCCTGCCGGCGAACAGGCAGCCCTAGAGCGCCTCGAACATTTCTGCGCCGAGCTGCTGGAAGATTACGCCGAGGACCGCGATCGCCCTGACCTGGATGCCACCAGCCGCCTGTCTGCCTACCTCGCCGCCGGCGTACTGTCGCCCCGCCAGTGCCTGCACGCGGCGCTGCGCGTCAACCAGGGTGAATTTGACGGCGGCAACAAGGGCGCGGTCAGCTGGATCAACGAGCTACTCTGGCGCGAGTTTTACAAGCACATCCTGGTCTGCTACCCGCGGGTATCAAGACACCGCGCCTTCCGCCCGGAAACCGAAGCAGTGCAATGGCGCAACGATGCCGACGGCCTGGCAGCCTGGCAGCAAGGGCGCACCGGCATCCCGCTGGTGGACGCTGCCATGCGGCAGTTGCTCGAAACCGGCTGGATGCATAACCGCTTGCGCATGGTCAGTGCGATGTTCCTGACCAAGAACCTGCTGATCGATTGGCGCGAAGGCGAGCGCTGGTTCATGCAACACCTGATCGACGGCGACCTGGCCGCCAACAATGGCGGCTGGCAGTGGAGTGCCTCCACCGGCACCGACGCCGCGCCCTACTTTCGGGTATTCAACCCGGTCAGCCAGTCACAGAAGTGCGACCCCGATGGCAGCTTTATCCGCCAGTGGCTACCGGAGCTGGCAGAGCTGGCCGCGCGCGACATCCACCTGCCGCCGCAGGATGATCTGTTTTCCGGCGACCATACTTACCCTGCCCCCATCGTCGATCTTCGCAGCAGCCGGCAACGCGCCATCGACGCCTTTCGCCAGGCAGGAGAAACCGCATGATCAGCCAGCAGCAGATCGACGCCTTTGCCCAAGGCTTTGCCAGCCTGGACCGCAACAACCTTGAGCGCCTGGCCGAGCTGTACCAGCCTGACGTGCACTTCACCGACCCGCTGCACGACCTGCACGGGCTAGCGGCGCTGACGGACTACTGCGCCAACCTCTACAGCAATCTCAGCAGCGTGCGCTTCGACTTCAGCCAATGCTCGGCAATCGACGATGAGCAAGCGCTGCTGTGCTGGACCCTGTACTACCGCCACCCCCGACTGGCCGGCGGACGCGAAGTCAGCGTTCCGGGCGTAAGCCAGGTGTGGTTCCGCGACGGCAAGGTCTTTCGACATCGAGACCATTACGACGCGGGCGCACTGCTGTACGAGCACATCCCGCTGCTCGGCAGCCTCATACGCTTACTCAAGAGACGACTGACATGAACCATCAACGCAGAATCTGGCTTACCGGCGCATCCAGCGGCATCGGCCTTGCCTTGGCCGAACAATTGGCCGAACAGGGCCACCGGGTTGCCCTCACCGCGCGACGCCGTGAGCCGCTGCTGGCCCTGGCCGAGCGCTACCCCGATCAGATCCTGGTAGTCACCGCCGATCTGACCGACATCCACGCCGTACGCGAGGCTGGCGAGCGGCTGGACGCCATCTGGGGCGGCCTGGACTGGGCTATTCTCAACGCAGGCACCTGTGAGTACATGGAGCTGCCGCGCTTTTCCGCCAGCCTGATAGAGCGGGTCATGCGGGTGAATGTTCTGGGCACCGCCAATTGCATTGAGACCGCCCTGCCCCTGCTGCGCCGTGGCTACGAGCCGCGCTTGGCGGTAGTCGGCAGCAGCGTCACCTATCTGCCATTGCCGCGCGCCGAGGCGTATGGCGCCTCCAAAGCGGCCCTGCGCTACCTGGTGCAATCCCTGGAGCTGGACCTGGCCGATGAAGGCGTGGCCGTCAGCCTGGTCAGCCCCGGCTTTGTCGACACGCCGCTCACCGCCAACAACGATTTCGCCATGCCCATGCGTCTGAGCGCCAAGGAGGCAGCCCGCCGCACCCTGCGCGGCCTGGAACGCGGGCAGCGGGAGATCAGCTTCCCCGGTCGCTTTATTACCATGCTGCGCTTGATCGCAGCGCTTCCCGACTGGCTGCGCATTACGCTGACACGGCGGCGCCGCAAGCCAGAGGTCGCAACTCAGCAGGAGGTTAACTGATGCGAATTGCCGTTGTCGGCAGCGGTATCGCCGGCCTGGTGGCGGCGCATTTGCTGTCGCGTCGCCACGACATCACCCTGTTTGAAGCCAACGACTGGATTGGTGGCCATACTCACACAGTCGACGTTGACGTGGCGCAGCAGCGCTACGCCATCGATACTGGGTTCATTGTCTTCAACGACTGGACCTACCCCAACTTCATTCGTCTGCTTGACCAACTGGGTGTGGCCTCCAAGCCCACTGAAATGAGTTTTTCGGTCAGCGACCCACGCAGCGGGCTGGAGTACAACGGCAACAACCTCAACACCCTGTTCGCCCAGCGCCGCAACCTGATTTCCCCCGGTTTTCTGCGCATGCTGGCCGATATACTGCGCTTTAACCGCGAGGCGCTGACCGACCTGGAAAAGCCCGACGCAGGCAGCCACACGACCCTGGGCCAATACCTGCGCCAGCGCGGTTACAGCCGCCGCTTTATCGACCACTACATCGTCCCGATGGGCTCTGCAATCTGGTCGATGTCGCTGCGCGACATGCTGGACTTTCCGCTGGCCTTCTTTATTCGCTTTTTCCACAACCACGGCCTGCTGTCGATCAGCAACCGGCCTCAGTGGCGGGTCATTGAGGGCGGCTCACGCAGTTACGTCCCGGCGCTCAGCGCCGCCTTCGCCAAAGGCATCCGACTGAACTGCCCGGTCCAGCGCATCCGCCGCGATGAACAGGGCGTCAGCATTCTCAGTCGTCAGGGCGAGGAGCGCTTTGACCGCGTGATACTAGCGTGCCACAGCGACCAAGCTCTGCATTTGCTGGAGCAGCCCAGCGAAGCTGAACAGGCGATTTTGGGCGCCATTCGCTACGCCGACAACGACGTTGTGCTGCATACCGACACCCGCTTGCTGCCGCGCCGCAAACTGGCCTGGGCAAGCTGGAACTACCGACTCGGCGCCAACACCGAGCAGCCGGCCGCCTTGACCTACAACATGAATATCCTGCAAGGCATTGAGGCGCCGGAGACCTTCTGCGTCAGCCTCAACCAGACCGAACAGATTGACCCGGCACGTATTCTTGCGCGCTTCAGCTATGCCCATCCTCAGTTCAGCCAAGCAGCCAGTGCCGCCCAGCAGCAATGGCAGTCGCTGCTGGGCGAGCAGCACACCTTCTTCTGTGGCGCCTGGTGGGCCAACGGCTTTCATGAGGACGGCGTCGTCAGCGCCCTGCGCGTTGCCGCACACTTTGGAGAGAGCCTCTAATGAGCCTCGCCAGCGCGCTCTACAGCGGCCAACTGCAGCATCGCCGGCACCTGCCGCGCGGGCATCAGTTCCGCTACCGGATCACCCTGCTGCTGCTCGATCTCGACGAGCAGCCCGAGGTGTTCGGCCTGAGTGCGCTCTGGGGCGGCCGCTGGTGGTCACCCATGCGCTTTGCCGAGCGCGACTACCTGCGCGCTGAGCGCCAGCCGAAAGAGGGCCTTAAGACCTGCGCGCAGCGCCTGGTACGCGAGCAGTTGGGGCTGGCATTGGACGGCCCAGTGCGGCTGCTCACGCAGATTCGCAGCTTTGGCATGCTGTTCAACCCAGTCTCGTTCTTTTACTGCCATGACCTCAACGGTCAACTGCGCGCCATCATCTGCGAAGTAACCAATACCCCTTGGGGAGAGCGCTTCAGCTATTTGCTGGAAGCCGACCCCAAGCAGCAGCGTCAGCATTTCAACCTGACCAAGCGCTTTCACGTCTCCCCCTTTTTACCCCGCGAAGCCGAGTACCACATGCACTTCAGCGTGCCGGCCGAGCGCCTGCAGGTACGCATAGAGCACCATCAGGACGGCCAGCGCCTGTTCGACGCCAGCATGGGGCTGCAACGCCAGCCACTCAGCCCAGCGCTGCTGCGCCGCGAGACGCTGCGCTTTCCCTTCATGGTGCTGCGTACCGTCAGTGGCATCTACTGGCAGGCCCTGCGCCTGCTGCTCAAAGGCATACCGTTGTTTGACCATGCGCCCGCTGCGCAATCGGTGGCGGCGCATCCGCGCAAGGAGTCCGGACATGAAACCGAGCAGACCTGAACTGACCTGCAGCACGGCGCAAGAACGCGAGGGCTGGCTGCAGAAGCTGTGCCGTCAGGCTGTTATGGCGCGGCTACGCCTGCTGCAGCGCGGCACACTGCGCCTGCATCTTGAGGACGAAACCCTGGACTTTGGTCAGCCTGACCAGGACGGCCTGCACGCCGAGATTCGTCTGCACGACCCAGCCGCCTGGGGCCAAATTGCCTGCAACGGCAGCGTTGGTGCCGGCGAGGCCTACTTCCAGGGCATGTGGAGCACGCCCGACCTGACCGCCGTAACCCGCCTGTTTGTGCGCAACCTGGATGTGCTCGACGCCATGGAGACCGGTCTGGCACGGCTCGGACAACCCGCCCTGCAATGGCTGCACCGGCTCAACCGCAACAGCCTCAGCGGCTCGCGGCGCAACATCAGCGCTCACTACGACCTGGGCAACGACCTGTTCGAGCGCCTGCTGGACCCAAGCATGATGTACTCGGCGGCCATTTTTGCACCCGGCAGCGATGATCTGCACGCCGCCCAGCTCAACAAGCTGGAGCACATCTGCCGCAAACTGGAGCTGAGCGCCGACGATCACCTGCTGGAAATTGGCACCGGCTGGGGCAGCATGGCCATCTACGCCGCGCAGCACTATGGCTGCAAGGTGACCACCACCACCCTGTCGCAGGAGCAATACCGCCTAGCCGAGGAGCGTATTGCGCAGGCCGGCCTGCAGGATCGCATTACCTTGCTACTTAAGGACTACCGCGAGCTAGAGGGGCAATACGACAAACTGGTGTCCATCGAGATGGTCGAGGCCGTGGGCCATGCCTACTTTGCCACCTACTTCAAGGCCTGCGCCGCCCTGCTCAAGCCCAACGGGCTGATGCTGCTGCAGGCCATCACTATTCGCGACCAGCGCTATGAACAGGCCCGCCGTAGCGTGGACTTCATTCAGCGCTATATCTTCCCGGGTGGCTCCTTGCCCTCGGTCAGCATCATTGGCGAGCTGACCCGCAAGCACACTGACCTTGCCATGCTGCACATGGAAGACATCGGCCTGCACTACGCCCGCACCCTGCGGCACTGGTACCACAACCTGCAGCGCTACCGTGGAGAGCTGGCACAACTCGGGTATGATGACGCCTTTTTCCGGCTGTGGGAGTTCTACCTCTGCTACTGCGAAGGGGGCTTTCGCGAGCGCGGCATCGGCACCGCTCAGATCCTGCTTGGCAAACCCGACGCCCGCCCCGGAGCAACGCATTTGGGAGGCTGACATGCCTGATCGGCGACTGATCGCCAACGCCGTACTTTTTCAGCTGAGCTGGTTCGCCTGTGTACTGGGCGGTACCAGCATCTGGCTGGTGGTACCGGTAGTGGCGCTGCTGGTGCATTTTTTCTGGATCAGCAGTTGGGCTGCCGAAGGCAAGTTGGTGGTGTCGGTCATGCTGGCCGGGGCAGCGCTGGACTCCTTCCTGCTGCAGCTTGGCGTTCTACAGTTCGCCGGGCAAGAGACTCTGGTGCCGCTCTGGTTGGCGTTACTCTGGGCACTGCTGGCGACTACCCTCAATCACTGCCTGAGCTGGACCGCACGACCCATCTGGCGTGCAGCATCACTGGGTGCGGTCGGCGGGCCACTGAGTTACCTGGCTGGCGCGCGCCTGGCGGAGGTTGGACTGCCACTGGGCCAACTGAACACGGTGTTGCTGCTCGGAGGGATTTGGGCTCTGGTGATGCCAGTGCTGCATGGGTTCGCCCACCTTTACCGCGAGCAATACCGCATGCAGCAACTGGCCAGGAAGCATCAAGGCGATGCTTCCTGACGCCCATCAGATGGGGTGGCGGTAGTAAACAGCCGCCTTGTTGACACCCTGGTTGGGTTGTTCGATACCGGCGTTGGAGTAATGGTAGTAACGCAGACCAACTTCAGCACCGGAGGTAAAGCGCAGGCCCGCCCCGAGGCGGTCTTCAAACTGGAAATTGGAGCCCAGGTCGCGGCGATCATCCAGGTTGGATTCGCTGAACACTGCAGCCCCGATACCCGCCTCCAGGAACGGCGTAACACCACCGTTGCCAGGGAAGCTCAGGGTAAACATCGGCGTCAGGCTGAGGCTGTCTGAGTCCAGCGCGCTCCAGTGTGTGTAACCGGCGTCCCAGTAGCCACCAAGCACAGCGCCACCGCCATCGCTTTGCCACAGGGTGCGGCCAAAGTCGAACTGCAGGCCAAGGCGCAGGGTGTCGGTCGACTCGTTGGTGTGACCCCCTTCCAGGGTAATTCCGTCCACCGCGTACACGGATGAACTACAAGCCATAATCGACAGCATACTTCCGATTATCAACGAACGTCTCATGGCGTCTTCTTCCTTATTTATCGACAAATCACGCAGAATAGACTGCGAAATAACGCAAAGTTCTCCCAACATGTAATTTTTTTGTAGCACCCCGGCCTAAACGGGCAAGGCGGCAACCACGCCAGAGCTGCCCCACAGTGCAGGCAACACTGACTGCATCTGTTGCGTGCTACCACTGCTCCAGAAACGTACCGTCGCGCTGCCAGGCTCTCGCAGCAAACCACTGTCGCTCAGTCGTGCCTGCACCTGACGGGCCACCGCCTCACCGGTATCGACTACCTGAATACCGGATGGCAATAACTGGCCAAGAAGGGGTTTGAGAAAGGGATAATGGGTGCAGCCCAAGATCAGGGTGTCACAGTCGGCTGCCAACAGCGGCTGCAAGTATTGCTGCAATAAGGCACGCACCTGCGGCCCCTGCAGATCACCGTGCTCTACGCACTCGACCAGCCCGGGGCAAGGCTGGGAGATCACTTGCACATCACGCGCAAAGCGATCCAGCAAAGCGGCGAAGGTAGCGCTTTGCAACGTGCCGGTGGTAGCTAACACGCCTACCCGACCATTGCGGGTGGCACAGGCAGCCGGCTTGACGGCCGGCTCCATACCGATGATGGGCATATCGAAGGTACCGCGCAGCTCATTCACCGCCGCCACCGTCGCGGTGTTGCACGCCAGCACCAGAGAACGGGCGCCCTGAGCAATCAGAAACTCAGCGATACGCCGGCTGCGCAGACGGATCGCCTCGGGGGGTTTCTCGCCATAGGGTACGTGGCCACTGTCGGCGACGTAGAGCAGATCCGCATCGGGCAGCAGGCGACGAATCTCGCGTAACACCGAAAGCCCGCCAACACCGGAATCGAATACCCCAATCGGCGCGCTCACCCGGCAGCCCCGCAGCAGTTACAGGCCGGGTCACGGCGCACGCGCAGCTCACGAAAACGCGAATCCAGCGCGTCTATCAGCAGCAAACGGCCCACCAGCGGCTCACCAAAGCCAGCCAGCAGTTTCAGCGCCTCCAGTGCCTGCAGACTGCCGACCATGCCAACCAGCGGCCCGACCACACCTGCCTCACTGCAGCTCAGGGCCTGCTCATCACCCTCACCGTACAGGCACTGGTAACAGGGGCTATCCTCACGACGCGGATCAAACACGCTGAGCTGCCCTTCCAGGCGAATCGCCGCCCCTGACACCAGAGGCTTACCGAGCTGCACACAAGCAGCATTGACCGCATGGCGGGTGGCAAAGTTGTCGGAGCAGTCGAGTACCAGATCCACCTCACCTACCGCCTGTTGCAAGGCCGCGCCGGCCAACGCCGAGGGCAGCGGCCGGCACTCGACTTGGGGGTTGATGGCTGCTACGCGCTCGGCCGCCGAGGCGACCTTGTCCCGGCCGATGTCGGCAGCGTGATGAATGACTTGCCGCTGCAGATTACTCAAGTCGACCTGATCCGGATCTGCCAACAGCAACTGGCCAACTCCGGCAGCGGCCAGATACAAGGCCACCGGCGAGCCCAACCCGCCCACACCGACCACCAGCACGCGACTGTTCAGCAGGCGCTGCTGCCCTTCGATATCAATCTGCGGCAGCAGAATCTGCCGGCTGTAGCGCAACAGCTGCTGATCATCCACGCCAAAGCCCTCCGGTCACTCGCTGCTGGCCGCCCAAATCGCGCCAGCTCTCAATCTGCTCGAACCCGCGTTCAGACAGCAGCTGCGCGACGGCATCGGCCTGCTGCCAGCCATGCTCAAACAGCAGCCAGCCACCCGGCTGCAGGTAATCAGGCGCCAGCTGTACCAGGCTGCGAATATCGTCCAACCCATCAAGACCGCTGACCAGCGCGCTGCCCGGCTCAAAACGCACATCGCCCTGCTGCAGATGCGGGTCATCGGCAGCAATGTAAGGCGGGTTGGAGACAATCAGATCAAACTGCCGGCCGGCCAGCGCACTGAACCAGTCGCTCTGCTCAAAGGCTGCATTGCGAATCTGCAGGCGCTCGGCGTTACCACGCGCCAGCGTCACCGCCTCGGCCACCCGATCCACCCCGGTCAGTTGCCAGTCAGGGCACTCTACCGCCAGCGCCAGCGCGATGGCCCCCGTGCCGGTGCCCAGATCAAGCACCTTGGCAGGTCCAGACGGGCCAAGCTCCAGCGCCACCTCGACCAGACGCTCGGTATCCGGGCGCGGAATCAGCGTGCTCTGGCTGACCTGCAACTGCAGGCTCCAGAAGCCTTGCTCGCCCAGCAGGTAGGCGACGGGCACACCGCTACGACGCTGACTCAGGAGCTGCTCGAACTGGCGCAGCTGATCGGCATCCGGTCGACGCTCGGGCCAGGTACGCAAGTAGGTACGGGGTTTGCCGATGGCATGACACAGCAGCAGCTCTGCATCCAGCCGCGCGGTGTCCGAGTCAGGCAGCTCAATGCTGGCCAGCAGCTCGGCCAGGGTCGGCGTCATGCCGACTCCAGCGCTGCCAGCTGATCAGCCTGGTACTCACGCAGCAGCGGCTCGATCACGTTATCGAGGTTGCCGGTAATCACTTCATCCAGGCTGTAGAGGGTCAGGTTGATGCGGTGATCGGTCACCCGGCCCTGCGGAAAGTTATAGGTACGGATACGCTCGGAACGGTCACCCGAGCCCACCAGAGAGCGACGGGTGTCGGACAGCTCCTTCTCCTGTGCTTCGCGTTGCTGGTTGACCAGCTTGGCCTGCAGCAGGCTCATAGCACGGGCGCGGTTCTTGTGCTGCGAGCGTTCGTCCTGACACTCGACCACAATGCCAGTCGGCAGGTGGGTCAAGCGAATCGCCGAGTCGGTTTTGTTAACGTGCTGGCCGCCGGCACCGGACGCGCGGTAGGTGTCTACGCGCAAATCGGCTGGGTTGATCTCAATCTCGGCCTGCTCATCCATTTCCGGCAGGATGGCCACGGTGCAGGCGGAGGTGTGAATACGCCCCTGTGACTCGGTCTCCGGCACCCGCTGTACGCGGTGCGCGCCGGACTCGAATTTGAGCTTGGCATACACCGACTGCCCCTCGACGCGGGCGATAACTTCTTTATAACCACCATGCTCGCCCTGGTTTTCCGACAACACTTCTACGCGCCAGCCCTGACGCTCGGCGTAGCGGCTGTACATGCGGAACAGGTCGCCAGAAAAGATCGCCGCTTCATCACCGCCAGTGCCTGCGCGAATCTCCAGAAACACGTTGCGGTCGTCGTTCGGGTCTTTCGGCAACAGCAGGCGGTTCAGCTCTTCTTCCAGCTCAGCCAGCTGTGCGGTGTTGGCCTCTAGGTCTTCCTCGGCCATCTCGCGCAAATCTGGATCGCTGTCTTTCAGCAGGCTGCGCGCTTCTTCAATGTCGTCCTGCACACGGCGCCACTGTTCATAGCATTTGACCGTGCCTTCCAGCTCGGCGTACTCCTTGGAATAACTGCGAAAGCGCGGCTGATCGCTGATCACCTCAGCGTCGCTGAGTAGCGCTGCCAATTCTTCAAAACGCTCGCCAAGGGCGTCCAGCCGGTTCAACAGGGATGCTTTCATGAGTCGCCTTGTGCCTTGGTGGTGCTATTGCCCGGTGCGCTGTCGCCCAGTGCAAAGAGTTCCTGGGCCAGCGCCAGGGCTTCCACCCGGCCCTGCGCCGTCATCTGTTTGAGCTGCACGCTGGGGTCGTGCAGCAACTTATTGGTCAGCATGCGCGCCATTTCTGCCATCACCTGCGCCGGATCCGCGCCGCGCTGCAACTTCTGCAAGGCGCGTTGCAACTCCAGGTCACGGGTCTGTTCCGCCTTCTGCCGGTAGCTGCGCAGCACATCCACTGCCGCCAACCCACGCAGACGCTGCATGAACTCGCCAGTACCCAGCTCGATCAGCCGTTCAGCCGCCTCGGCCGCGCCCTGACGCGAGCGCAAGTTTTCCTCAATCACCTCATGCAGATCGTCGACGGTGTACAAATAGACGTCAGACAGGTCGCCCACTTCCGGCTCAATGTCCCGCGGCACCGCAATATCGACCATGAACATCGGCTTGTGTCGGCGCTGCTTCAGAGCCCGCTCCACGGCCCCTTTGCCGAGAATCGGCAAAGGGCTGGCGGTGGAACTGATGATCACATCGCACTCGGCGAGAATATCGGGGATCTGCGTCAGTACGATGGCCTGACCGCCCAGCGGCTCGCTCAGCAGCTCGGCCCGCTGCAAGGTGCGGTTGGCGACGATAATGCGTCCTACGCCCTGCTCGAACAGGTGGCGAGCCACCAGCCCAATGGTTTCGCCAGCACCAATCAGCAGCGCGGTACTGCGGCGCAGGTCAGCAAAGATCTGACGCGCCAGGCTCACCGCCGCAAAGGCTACCGACACCGGGTTTTCACCAATCGCCGTATCGGTACGCACCTGCTTGGCCATGCTGAAGGTGCTCTGGAACAGCCGGTCCAAATAGGGCCCAAGGGTGCCGGCGGTGCGCGCCGCCTGCCAGGCGTCCTTCATTTGGCCCAAAATCTGCGGCTCGCCCAGCACCAACGAATCCAGCCCGGCCGCCACCCGCATCATGTGATTTACCGCGCCAGCGTCCTGATGCAGATAGCTGGAACGGCGAATCTCATCTGCGGTCATACCGTGAAAGCGGGCCACCCAATCAACCAGCCGCTCAGCGTCGAGCCGATCCTGAGCGCAGTAAAGCTCGGTACGGTTGCAGGTAGACAGGATGGCGACCTCGTCGGCGCCAGCCTCGGCGCGCAGGCGCTGCAGGGCATCGGGCAGCTGCTCGGGCGAAAAGGCCACGCGCTCGCGTACCTCAACCCCTGCGGTCCGATGATTGATGCCCAGTGCAATGAAACCCATGATGCCTCGTATTGCGAGAACGGAGCTGCTGCCAAAAACGTGCAATTGTCCTATGTTAGTTCAAGCCAATCAATCGCCAGATGCCCGCAGCGACGCTCGGCAAGGGCGACAGATCGCCGCGCAGGCCATTGCCAGCCGCTGGGTTTGCCCGCACGCCTGTGTCATGATGACCCCTGCCGTCAGGCGCCCGCCGGCGCCAGCAAGGCAGGTCAACCGTTCCGCATGAGATTTCCTATGAAGGTGTTTTCCGCGTCAACCCTGCCCGCCCTGCTCACGGCCGGACTGCTGCTCGGTGGCTGCACCAGCCTGTCCCAGCCTTCCGCGCCAGCGGCGCCCGTCACACCGCCCAGCGCCATCGAAGAGCCGGAAGTCGACACCCCGGTAACCTATGGCCGCTTTCAGCAGGACACCCTGTACGAGCTGCTGACTGCCGAGATTGCCGGGCAGCGCAACCGTTTTGATCTCGCGCTGGACAATTACCTGCGCCAGGCCCGCAGCACCCGCGACGCCGGCATCAGCGAACGCGCCCTGCGCGTAGCGGAGTTTCTGGGCAACGAGCCCGCCGCCCTGGAGATGGCCCGCCTGTGGGTTGAGGTTGCACCGCAAGACCCGGAAGCCCTGCGCTCCGCCGCCATCCATCTGGCCCGCACCGGTCGCCACGAGCAGGCCATGGACATGATGCAGCGCGCGCTGGAGCTGCATGGCGAAACCCACTTCGACTTTCTTGCCCTGGCCGCAGCCGACACCGATGCGACCACACGCAACGCCCTACTCGACAGCCTCGAACGCATGACCCAGCGCTTCCCGGATAACACTCAACTGGTGTTTGCCCGAGCGCTGCTTTTGCAGCAGGCCGACCGGAGCGCCGAAGCACTGGCCCTACTGGAGGACCACCCGCATACAGACGATGCGCCACCGGCCATCCTGCTGCACAGCCGCCTGGTTGCCGAGCAAGACAGCGAAGAAGCGGCCGAGATTCTGTACCGTGGGCTGGAGAAATTTCCGGATGACACGCGCCTGCGCCTGATGCTGGCTCGCACCCTGGTCAGCGAGGGCGACTTTGAAGCGGCGCGAGTGCAGTACGAGAAACTCGCCCGTGACAACCCCGACGAGCCCGACCTGCAACTCTCCCTTGGCCTGATCGAGCTGGAGCTTGGACACGCCAGCGACGCCGTCATCCACCTGCAAAACACCCTGCAATTGGCGCCGGGCAACAACACCGCACGCTACCATCTGGGCAATGCCTATCTCGAAGCAGACCGCCCTGAAGACGCCCTGCTGACCTGGCAGAGCATCGACAACGGCACTGAGCTGCTCACCTCAAGGGTACAGATGGCCCGCCTGCTGCTGGAACAGGGCCGCCCAGCAGCCCTGCAAGCACAGCTGCAACAGGATCGCGACCAGCACCCGCAACACGGCCTGGCCCTGTTCCAGATAGAAATAGAGGCGCTGCTCCCGAACCATCCTGAGCTAGCCATCCAACAGGCCAACGCCGCCCTGCAGGCCTACCCCAATGACAGCAACCTGCTTTACAGCCGCGCCATGCTGCATGAAATGCTCGGTAATCCGCGCGGCTTGGAAGAGGACCTGGGCAACATCATTGCCCGCGAGCCGGACAATGCCATGGCACTCAACGCCCTGGGCTACACCCTGGCCGACCGCAACGAACGCCTGGACGAGGCCCTGGCGCTAATCAAACGCGCAGCGGCCCTGGACCCGAACGACCCCGCCATTCAAGACAGCTTGGGCTGGGTCTACTACCGCTTGGGTGAGCTGGATCGTGCCGAAGCGCTGCTGCGCGACGCCTACGCCGCCTACCCGGATCAGGAGGTCGCCGCCCACCTGGGCGAGGTGCTCTGGCGCCAGGGTAAAGAACGCGAAGCTCGCAAGATCTGGCGTGAGGCGCTGGAGCACAGCCCCGACAGCCAATTGATACCCGCCACCCGCGACCGCCTGGAAGCCGAATAAGCCATGACCTTGCTGCACCGCACCCTGCTGGCCTGCCTGCTGCTGACGCTGACTGCTTGCAGCAGCCTGCATCAGCGCGAAACCCTTGAACTGGGCGGCGACGAAGCCGCCTGGAAAACCCACCGCAGCAGCGTCGAGCCGATCGATAGCTGGATTTTGCAGGGCAAGCTCGGCATTCGCAGTCCGCAGGAGTCCGGCAGCGGCACCCTGTTCTGGCTGCAACGCCAGCACTATTACGACATCCGCCTGTCTGGCCCACTTGGCCGAGGCGCCACACGCATCCAGGGTGACCGCCAGCAGACCACGCTAGAGGTAGCCGGCCGCGCTCCCGTCACCGCCGACTCCGCCGAACAACTGGTAGAAGAGCAGATTGGTTGGCGCCTGCCGGTCGACCATCTGCTCTGGTGGGTGCGTGGCCTACCGGCACCGGATTCGCTCAGCAACCTGCAACTGGACAGCAACAGTCGCCTCGGTCGTCTGAGCCAAAGCGGCTGGACCGTCGAATACAGCCGCTACCAGGAGGTCGACGGTGTCGAGCTGCCGCAGCGCCTGCAAATCTCCGGTCACGATCTGCTACTGACCCTGGTGGTCACCGAATGGAAGCCAGGCCTCAGCGAATGAACAGCACCACACTCAGCCTGCCCGCCCCCGCCAAACTGAACCTGTTCCTGCACATCACCGGTCGCCGCGCCAATGGCTACCATGAACTGCAGAC
>DBHE01000022.1:32650-33865 GCA_002296055.1 Pseudomonadaceae bacterium UBA836 | reverse complement strand
CGCGACACGCTGGAAACCCAGGTCAAGGTCGCCATCAATCTCGACGGCACAGGCCAGGCCGATTTCGACATCGGGGTTCCCTTCCTTGAGCACATGCTCGATCAGATTGCCCGTCACGGCCTGATCGACATGACCATCAAGGCCCGCGGCGACCTGCACATCGACGACCACCACACCGTTGAGGACGTCGGCATCACCCTCGGCCAGGCCTTTGCCCAGGCGATCGGCGACAAGAAAGGCATCCGCCGCTATGGCCACGCCTACGTGCCGCTGGATGAAGCACTGTCACGCGTGGTGATCGACTTCTCCGGCCGCCCCGGCCTGCAGATGCACGTACCCTACACCCGCGCCAGCGTGGGCGGCTTTGACGTTGACCTGTTCATGGAGTTTTTCCAGGGCTTCGTCAACCACGCCCAGGTCACCCTGCACATCGACAACCTGCGCGGTGTTAACACGCACCACCAGATCGAGACCGTGTTCAAGGCCTTTGGCCGCGCGCTGCGCATGGCGATTGAAGAAGATCCGCGCATGAGCGGCATCATGCCCTCGACCAAGGGTTGCCTGTAAACCATGAGCAGTCATGTAGCCGTCATCGACTATGGCATGGGCAACCTGCACTCGGTTGCCAAGGCGCTGGAACACGCCGGCGCCCGCCAGGTCGACGTGACCAGTGACCCGCAGATCATTCTCGCTGCCGACCGCGTCCTGCTGCCGGGCGTTGGCGCCATTCGCGACTGCGTCAGCGAGCTGCGCCAGCTTGAGCTGGATGGTGTGGTCCGTCAGGCCGCCAAGGAAAAGCCGCTGCTCGGTATCTGTGTCGGCATGCAGATGCTGCTGGAGCACAGCGAGGAGAACAACGGCGTTGACTGCCTTGGTTTGTTCCCGGGCAAGGTGCGCTTCTTTGGCAATGAGCTGAAAGAGGCCGACGGCACCCGCCTGAAAGTCCCGCACATGGGTTGGAACCAGGTCAAACAAGCCATCGACCACCCGCTCTGGCACCGCATCGAGCAAGACGCGCGCTTCTACTTTGTGCACAGCTACTACGCCGCGCCGGACAAGAGCGGTCAACTCGCCGGTCGCTGCCACTACGGTGTCGACTTTGCCGCCGCGCTGGCACAGGACAACGTATTCGCCACCCAATTCCACCCCGAGAAAAGCCACACCAACGGCCTGCAGCTGTTGAGCAACTTTCTCGCCTGGGATGGGCGCTGGTAA
>DBHE01000022.1:21091-32250 GCA_002296055.1 Pseudomonadaceae bacterium UBA836 | reverse complement strand
TTTTCCAAAGGAAAAAGACATGCTGATTATTCCCGCTATCGACCTGAAAGACGGCGCCTGCGTTCGCCTGCGCCAGGGCCTGATGGACGACGCCACCGTGTTCTCCGACGACCCGGTCGCCATGGCCGCCAAATGGGTTGAAGCCGGCTGCCGCCGCCTGCACCTGGTTGACCTCAACGGCGCCTTCGAGGGCAAGCCGGTCAACGGTGATGCGGTCACCGCGATTGCGCGTCGCTACCCGGACCTGCCAATCCAGATCGGCGGCGGCATTCGCTCGCTGGACACCATCGAGGAATACGTCAAGGCAGGCGTCAGCTACGTCATCATAGGCACCAAGGCGGTCAAGGAGCCCGAGTTCGTCGGCGAAGCCTGTCGCGCCTTCCCGGGCAAAGTGATCGTCGGCCTGGATGCCAAAGACGGCTTTGTTGCGACCGACGGCTGGGCTGAAGTCAGCACCATTCAGGTGGTCGATCTGGCCAAGCGCTTTGAAGCCGACGGCGTCAGCGCCATCGTCTACACCGACATTGCCAAAGACGGCATGATGCAGGGCTGCAACGTTGAAGCCACCGCCGCGCTGGCCAACGCCACCTCGATTCCGGTGATCGCCTCCGGCGGCATCCACCACATCGGCGACATCCAAACCCTGCTCGACGCCCGCGCCCCCGGCATCATCGGCGCCATCACCGGCCGTGCGATCTATGAAGGCACGCTGGATGTAGCTGAAGCGCAGGCGTTGTGTGACAAAGCAGCGGCAAGCCGCAAGCCTTAAGCGGCAAGCTGTCCGCGCCGGTTTACTGATTTTGCTTGCAGCTTGAAGCTTGCAGCTGCTTTCGGAGAAAGCCCATGCCCCTGGCCAAACGCATCATCCCCTGCCTCGACGTCGACAACGGTCGCGTGGTCAAGGGCGTCAAGTTCGAGAATATCCGCGACGCCGGTGACCCGGTGGAGGTCGCCCGCCGCTATAACGAGCAGGGCGCAGACGAGATCACCTTTCTCGACATCACCGCTAGCCATCAGGAGCGCGACACCACGCTGCACACGGTAGAGCGCATGGCCAGTCAGGTGTTTATCCCGCTGACCGTCGGCGGCGGCGTACGTACCGTGCAGGATATTCGCAACCTGCTCAACGCCGGTGCAGACAAGGTCTCGATCAACACTGCTGCGGTATTCAATCCGGAATTTGTCGGCGAAGCAGCTGACCGCTTTGGCTCACAATGCATTGTCGTTGCCATCGACGCCAAGCGCGTGTCCGGCCCGAACGAACCCGGCCGCTGGGAGATTTTCACCCACGGCGGCCGCAAGCCGACCGGGCTGGATGCGGTCGAATGGTCGAAGAAGATGGAACAGCTGGGCGCCGGTGAGATTCTGCTGACCAGCATGGATCAGGACGGCGTAAAGAGCGGCTACGACCTGGGCGTAACCCGCGCCATCAGCGATGCCCTGCACATCCCGGTCATCGCCTCCGGCGGCGTGGGTAACCTGCAGCATCTGGCCGATGGCGTACTGCAGGGCGGTGCCGACGCGGTACTGGCCGCCAGTATCTTCCACTTCGGTGAATACAGCATTGCCGACGCCAAGGCCTATATGGCCGAGCGCGGAATTGAGATGCGTCTATAACCATCGCTGATGCTTCCCACGCTCTGCGTGGGAAACCGACCGCACGGACGCTCTGCATCCACCAGTTCAGCTCCGCACGCCCGAACATGCGCTCTAGCGCAGAGCATGGGAGCGATCGAAACTTGTGCTACCGCTCCAACAACCCCTGCACACTCACCAACCGCACCCCTTCTGACTCCAGTTGCGGCAGGCGGCGCTCCAGGTAATCCAGGGTTTCCGGATAGGGGTGGCCGATCAGCACCGCTGCGCCCTGCTTGCGGGCACGCGCCAGCACCAGGCGAAACTCGTGGTCGATCTCGGCCTCACTGCGCACATTGTCCAAAAAGATGTCGCGCGAAACGTGCGGCACCCGTGCAGCCTTGGCGGCGAAGGCGGCCTGGGTCTGGGCAGTGGTGCGACTGTCGACAAAGAACAGCTGCCGCTCAGCCAGCACCTGCATTAGCCAGTCCATGCGCTGGCGATCAGCCGTCAGCCGGCTACCCATATGGTTGTTGACGCCCTGAATCGGGCCGAAGGCGTTCAGGCTTTGCTGCAACCGGCTGCGAAACTCGCCCTCAGCCATCGCCGTGGTCAGCCCGCTCGGGCCAATCGACAGGCCGGCCATGTTTTCCATCGGCAAGTGCAGCATTACCGGCTTGCCGGCAGCGGCAGCCTCTTCGGCCAGCGTTTGGGAATGGGGCAGCTGCGGCAAAATAGCCAGCGCAACCGGCCCAGGCAGCGCCACCACGCGGCGGCCGACCGTCAGGCTTTGACCCACGTCATCGATGATAATGGCCAGGCGCGGCAGTGCAGCGCTGGAAGGAGCCGGCTCAGGCTCAGGCTCAGGCTCCGATGCGACTGGGGGCGCGGCGGCAGGGTCGATAGCCTCGTCAGCAACCGGCGGCTCTAACACCTGCGCTGGCTCGCTGATCGGTTCAGGTGTTGGCACGGCCTGCTGAACCGGCTCGGAGACAGGCTCCGAGCTAGCCGCTTGCTCGGCACCATCGTCGGAGCAGGCGCTCAGCAACGCCAACAGCAACACCGCCAGGCCGCTACGCGGCCCGGCAAAACCCGGCCACCTCACTCGACGCTGCGAACGATGTTAAGCCCCTTGAGCAGGTTGAGCGCCTGATTCAGCTGATAGTCGGCATCCAGCTCACCGCGCTCGCGCTGCGGCAAACTGCCGGTGGGGCGCTCCTGACCGCTGGCATTGTTCAGGTGACCAGCCAGATCCGCCTCGCGATAGCCACCGCTGTCAGCTACGTCATCAAGGGTCACGTGGGCGCGCTCAACGCGAATGTCCGGCACGATGCCCTGGGCCTGAATGGAGCGGCCTTTAGGCGTGTAATACAGGGCGGTGGTCAGCTTGAGTGCGCGGTCATTGTTCAGTGGCAGGACGGTCTGCACCGAGCCCTTGCCGAAACTATCAGTACCCATGATCACGCCGCGGCCGTGGTCTTGCAGGGCGCCAGCAACGATCTCCGACGCCGAGGCCGAACCGCCGTTAATCAGCACCACCAGCGGCACACTGCCGGACGGGTTGCTGCTGGTCGCGCTGTAACGCAGCTCGGCATTACTCAGCCGACCCTTGGTGTACACGATCAGCCCCTGATCGACAAAGCTGTCCACCACTTCAACCGCCGACTGCAGCACGCCGCCAGGGTTATTGCGCAGATCCAGCACCAGCCCCTTGAGGTCGCCATTGGCATTCAGACGGTTGAGGCTGGTGCGCACTTCATCGCCGGTGTTGTTCTGGAACTGGGTAATGCGCAGATAGGCATAGCCCGGCTCCAGCTCTTCGGTCTTCACACTCTTGACCTTGATGATGGCGCGAGTCAGGGTGACCTCAAAGGGGCGGCCGTTGTCACGCACCAAGGTAAGACGAATCTCCGAGCCTGGCTCGCCGCGCATGCGGTCTACCGCATCCATCAGGCTGATGCCCTTAACCGGCTGGTCGTCGATCTTGACGATCAGGTCACCCGCCTCGATGCCCGCCTCGGCGGCCGGCGTATCGTCAATCGGCGATACCACCTTGAGGAAGCCATCTTCCTGGCCGACTTCTATGCCCAGACCGCCAAACTGGCCTTCGGTGGTGTCCTGCAGACTGGTGTAGTCCTCGGGGGTGAGATAAGCCGAGTGCGGGTCCAGCCCCTCGAGCATGCCGCGCACGGCGTTGTCCAGCAGGGTGGCATCGTCGACTGGTTCAACGTAGGCAGCGCGGATGCGCTCAAAGACTTCAGCAAAGGTGCGCAGCTCGTTCAACGGCAGCGGCGCTGCGGCGGATTGGGCGGGTTGGGCCGGTTGCTCCTGGGCCTGCAGGGGCATAACAAACGCCAGGCTCAGGCCGGCCACCAACAGACTACGCGCTGCAATCATGTAACTCTCCAATCCAGGGAAATCGAGCGGCCACCCCACCAGCGCGCCGTCATCCAGACAGCATACACCAGCGTGCCGGGTCCAGCGCCTGCCCGCGATGACGAATGGCAAAGTAGAGCGACGGATCAGCCTGGCCGCCACTGCTGCCCACGGTTGCAATCGCCTCGCCGGGCTGCACCCAGGCACCCACTTCTTTCAGCAGGCTCTGGTTATGGCCGTACAGGCTGAGATAACCGTCACCGTGATCCAAAATCAGTAGCAGGCCGGAGCCACGCAACCAATCGGCAAACACCACTCGACCACCGTGAATGGCACTAACCTGGCTGCCAGCCGCTGCGCTGATCAGCAAACCATCCCATTTCAGCCGTGCGTCACTACCGCGCTGACTACCAAATCGGGCCTGTATCCGCCCCTTCAAAGGCAACGGCAACTTGCCGCGCGCCTGGGCAAAGGGCTGGTTACCGGCCGGTGTGGGAATACTGACCACTGCCTCTTCAAGACGCTTGATAACCCGATTGAGTTCCGCACGCTCTGCTTCACGACTGCGCAGCTGCTCGTTCTGGGAGCGTTGCTGGCCCTGCAGCGAGGCCAGCACTTGAGTGCGTTTGCGCTGCTCGGCGCGCAGCGCGTCGGCCCGACTGGCCAATCCTTCACGCTGCTGTTGCAGCTCAGTCTGCTGGGCGGCAGCGGCTGCCGAGGCTTGCTGTACCTGCGCGATGGTGTCATTGAAACGGCTGATTTCCTCAACCCGCGCACGCCCCACGTATTCGTAGTAGCGCAGCATGCGCGCCATGCGACCCGGATCATCCTGGTTGAGCAGCAGCTTCATGTAACCTTGCTGCCCCGCCATGTAGGCGGCACGCACCTGACGAGCGATCTGCTCCTGCTGCGCGTCGAGTGACGCCTGCAATTGCTCGGCCTGCTGGTGTAGCTCCTGCAGACGGCTCTCACCCTCGCGGATCTGCTGCTCCAGCTCACCGCTTTCCCGTTGCAGGCGGCCGATGTCGGTTTCACTCTCCTTGAGCTCGGCCTCCAGGCCCGAGGCCTCCTGGCGTAGCTCGCTGAGCACCTGCTTGAGGCGTTCGATATCAGCCTGCGCCTTTTCCAGCTCGGCCCGCGCCGCGCGGGCGTCTTCGGGCTGATCAGCCAGCAACGGCGACGCACAGACGCCGCCCATTACCAGCAGCGCCGCTGTCAGCCAGTGCCTTGCGCGTCCGTGCGTGCGCATGCTGCCTACTGCACCCGGGTGATGATGCTGCGCCCGGTCATCTCTGCCGGTTGCTCCAGCCCCATCAGCGTCAGCATGGTCGGCGCCACATCGGAGAGAATGCCGCCATCGCGCATCTCGATCTGGCGCGGACCGACATAAACAAAGGGCACTGGCTCACAGGTATGCGCGGTGTGGGCCTGACCGGTGTGCTCGTCGGACATTTGCTCGACGTTGCCGTGGTCCGCGGTAATCAGCGCCTCGCCTCCGACCTTCTCCAGCGCGGCGGTGATGCGCGCGATGCAACGGTCGAGACACTCGACCGCCGCCACGGCGGCCTCAAACACCCCGGTATGCCCGACCATGTCGCCGTTGGCGTAATTGACAATGATGGCGTCATAACGCTGCTGCTCAATCGCCTCGACGATACGGTCGGTGACTTCGGGCGCACTCATCTCCGGCTGCAGGTCGTAAGTGGCAACCTGCGGAGAAGGGATCAAAATGCGCTCTTCGCCCTCAAAGGGCTCCTCGCGGCCACCGGAGAAGAAGAAGGTGACGTGAGCGTACTTTTCAGTTTCAGCGATGCGCAGCTGGGTCTTGCCCTGCTTGGCCAGGTACTCACCCAGCACGTTGACCAGCGAGCCAGCCGGGAAGGCGCAAGGCGCGGGGATATCAGCGGCGTACTGGGTCAGCATTACATAGCCAGCCAGAGCGATCTCGCGGCTGCGGGTAAAGCCGCTGAACGCCGGCTCAACAAAGGCCCGGCTCAACTCGCGTGCGCGGTCGGCGCGGAAGTTCATGAACACCACCGCGTCGCCATCTTCCACGCGAACCGGCTCGCCCACGGTGGTCGCCTTAACGAATTCGTCGCTCTCGCCACGCTCGTAGGCAGCAGCCAGCGCATCGGCGGCACTCTCGGCAGCAAACTCACCCCGACCCTCGGTAATCAGGTTGTAGGCAGCCTCAACACGCTCCCAGCGGTTGTCGCGATCCATGGCGAAATAACGCCCGATCAGGCTGGCGGTACGGCCCTTGCCAAGGCGCGCATAGGTATCTTCCATCAGCTGCAGCGAGGGCGCTGCGCTGCGCGGCGGTGTATCGCGGCCATCCAGAAAGCCGTGCACATAGACCTGCTCGGCGCCACGCTTGGCGGCCAGCTCGACCATCGCAGCGAGGTGGTCCTGATGGCTGTGCACGCCACCATCGGACAACAGGCCCATGATATGCACTGCGCGCCCGGCGGACACGGCCTTGTCGACGGCGGCGCAGATCACCTCGTTGGAGAAGAACTCGCCGTCCTGAATCGACTTGGTGACCCGCGTAAAGTCCTGGTACACCACCCGGCCGGCGCCGAGGTTCATATGCCCCACTTCCGAGTTGCCCATTTGGCCGTCCGGCAGACCGACATCCATACCCGAGCCGGACACCAGCGTGTGCGGTGCGTTTTGCCAGAGGGCATCCCATACCGGAGTCTTGGCGGCCATAATGGCGTTGGAGTCAGGGATCTCGCTGTGACCGAAGCCATCCAGAATCATCAGGACCAGCGGTTTAGGGGCTGCTGTCATTGCACAAAGCTCTCGTTGGAAGGGTTCAAGGGGAACCGCGGGCACTGCCGCCGCAAACTTGCCGCACAGTTTACTTGCCAGCCCCCCGGCTGTCATGCTTGGCCGATCCCGTCGCGGATCAGCCGAGCTTAAGTGTATACTCGCCCTCTTTTTAACGCCCGGAAGCCCGTCAATGCAGTTTTTTCAACACCTGATCGAATTCATCGGCAACCACTACCTGCTGACCAGCGCCTTTCTGATTGTGCTGGCCCTGTTGCTGTTCACCGAGGGTCGCAAGAGCGGCAAGGCCGTCAGCACCAGCGAAGCGACTACCCTGATCAACCGCGAGAACGCCGTCGTGGTTGACCTGCGCCCGAAAAAAGATTTCAGCGCCGGCCATATTGTCGACTCGCTGAACATCCCCTACGAGTCACTGACCAATCGCATGAGCGAGCTGGACAAGCACAAGGGCAAGCCGCTGCTGCTGGTATGCGCTGCCGGCCAGCACGCGGGCGGTTGCGCCAAACAGCTCAAGGCCGCCGGCCACGACAACGTAGTGCGCCTGTCTGGCGGCATTGCCAGCTGGCGCTCCGACAACCTGCCGCTGGTGAAGTAACATGGCTGACGTGGTGATCTACAGCAGCGACTACTGCCCCTTCTGCATGCGCGCCAAGCAATTGCTGGCGAGCAAGGGCGTGGAGTTTCAGGAAATCTGCGTGGACGGCCAGCCCAAGGTGCGCGCAGAAATGACGCGTCTGGCGGGTGGGCGCACCTCGGTGCCGCAGATCTGGATTGGCGACACCCACGTTGGCGGCTGCGACGAACTCTACGCCTGCGCACGCGCTGGACAACTGGATGCGCTGCTGGCAGGGTAAGCAGCTCTTTCCAACACGCATCATTTACCATCACAGCAAGGATTTTTTCGATGGCCGAAGAACAAAACAACCAGGCTGCCAACGGCGCCGAGGCTAACCAACCGCAGTTCAGCCTGCAGCGCATCTACGTCAAGGACCTGTCCTTTGAATCGCCGAAGGCCCCGGCCATTTTCCAGACCCAGTGGAACCCCCACGTCAATCTGGATCTGAACACGCGTAACACCGAGCTGCAGCCGGGCATCTACGAAGTGGTACTGTCGGTCAACGCCACCGTCACCACCGGCGAAAACGAAACCTGCTTTATCGCCGAAGTCCAGCAAGCCGGCATCTTCGCCATCAATGGCCTAGAAGACGCCGCACTGCGCCACACGCTGGGCGCCTTCTGCCCGAACATCCTGTTCCCTTATGCGCGTGAAGCGATCGACAACCTGGTCCTGCGCGGCAGCTTCCCTCCCCTGATGCTGTCCCCGGTCAACTTCGACGCCCTGTTCGCCCAGTCCGAGCAGCGCCGCGCCAACGAAGCCGCCGGCAACGCCTGATTGCCGGTCGCCGGGCAGCCTGGCTGCCCGGCACCTTCTGCGACACCCCGCCGCGCCCTATCATTTCGTCTTGTGCGCCTGGCGGCGCATGCTCTAAGGTAAGCGTCCGCACAGCCACCAACAGACGGAACCACGCATGACCCTGCCGGCCTCTCGCCCTCTTTATCTGCTCGCCCTGATCACCTGCGTACTGCTCATGACAGCCGCGCTGTACCTGGAACATGGCGTTGGGCTGGAACCCTGCCCGCTGTGCATTCTGCAACGCATCGCGGTGATGGTCATTGGTGTTATCTGCCTGGCCGCCGTGCTGCACAATCCCGAACCGCGCAACGGCAAGCGCACCGGCGCACGCATTTACGGCGCGCTGCTCACCGTGGCGGCACTGCTGGGCGGGGCTACGGCGGCGCGCCAAGTATGGCTGCAGCATCTGCCGCCGGATCAGGTTCCCTCCTGCATTCTGCCGCTCGACTACATGCTCGAAACCATGCCCATGTGGGACGTGCTCAGCCAGGTTCTAAGTGGTACCGCGCAGTGCGCCGAAGTCACCTGGACCTTCCTTGGCCTGAGCATCGCCGAGGGCACCTTGATCGCCTTTATCTGCTTCACCCTGTTCGGTGTCATGCAGCTGCTGCGCAAGGTTGACTGAGACACAGGCAGCACGGCATGCAAGCAAGTCTTGATGCCGTCACGTGCACTGGCCTATTCTGTTGAACCCGGAACCCATACACCCTGTACGTCGGTTCGCCGACACCGGAAGAAGAGGTGGAAGATGCTGGACAGTTGCACCAACTCCCAGGAACGCTGGGGCGGCGTCCACCAGTTGATCGACCGCTGGCTGGCCGAGCGTCAACAGCTGATCCTCAACTACCGCCAACTGCGCGAGCGCACCCCACCGACAGAGCAGACGGACAACGACCTGACGGCCTTCTGCGACATTCTGGTCGACTATGTATCGGCCGGACACTTCGAAATCTACGAGCAGCTGCTGCGCGAAGCCCAAGATTTTGACGACCAGCGCGGCATTGAGCTGGCGCATCGCGTCTACCCTCGCATCGAAACCATCACGCTACAGGCGGTCGCCTTCAACGACCAGTACGGCCAAGGCGCACGGGCCGATGACGAGACAAGCATGCAGACGCAGCTCCAGCAACTTGGCGCCCTGCTGCATGAACGATTCGAGCTTGAAGACTGTCTGATCGAAGTACTCCATACCGCTCACAAAGACCTGCTCAGCGCCGTCTGAGCGGTCAGGCACAGGAAGATCACGCGTGACCACCGACACTCCCAGCTCCAACGACAAGGTTTCCTCTCCGCTGCACCTGCTGCAGACCCTGACCCGCACCCTCAACGAGCACCTCGCCGAGGCGTGCAGCAAGGCCGAGAAAGATGCCCGTAAGGCCCTCGACAAGCTGCTGCGTCAGCAGGAGAAGCTGGAGCTCAAGCTGCGCCAGGCCGAAGAAAAGCTAGCCAACCGCACCGCCGAAGACCCGGACAAGCCCGCCAGCAAGACCCGCCGCAAACTGGCAGACCTGCAGGCCGCGCTGGAAGAGCTGAAAACCGCGCGCAGCAACGCCGAGTCCTATATCAAGCAACTGGAAGCGGACGTGCGCCAGACCCTGCGTCTGGCCAAGGGCCTGGAGCGCATTGACGCTCAGGTCGGCCAGGCACTGGAAAAGCGCGACGCGCCCAAGCCGGCCGCCAAGCCACGCAGCCGCCGCGCCCCAGCCCGCCGCAAGCCTGCAGCCAAAGCACCTGCAGCCAAGGCGCCTAGCGAAGGCTGAGCAGCCCAGCCAGTTGCGTCAGCAACTGCGCACGTTGACCGATCACAGGGCCTGAGCAGGCAGCAGCCAACGCTGCCTGCATCGCCTGGTCAGCCTGATCGCCCCGCCCAAGACTGCCTTCCAGCACCTGCAAGCGCTGCAACTCCACCTCAATCTCGATCGTCTTGAGCCGCTGATATTGCGCCTGTAAGTCAGCCTGCTGCGCCAGCGCACGACGGGCCTGACGCAGCGGCAGCATCAGTTCCCCACGCCAGCTGGCCTGCTGCTCATGCACCCGCTGCCACACATCGACTGACAAGCCTCGCCCCTGCTGCTGCAGCCAGGCGGCCAGCAACAGCAGCAACACGTCCTCGCCCGCCTCGTCCTGCAGCGCCAGCAGCAGCGGCGCAACACCCTCGCGGGCATAAACCTGCTCACTCCAGCGCGCCAGACCCTTTTTATTCATCGCTCTTCTCCCGCCATGCGGCGCTGATATACTCCCGCCCCATGATCAGCATCGACTCCCTTACCCTGCAGCGCGGCCCCTTGCGACTGCTTGAACACGCCAATCTTACCCTGCATGCCGGCCAGAAGGTCGGCTTGCTGGGCACCAATGGCGCCGGCAAATCCAGTCTGTTCGCACTGCTGCGCGGACAAATCGAGCCCGACGCCGGCAGCTGCAGCATTCCGGCCGACTGGCGCATCGCGCATATGCAGCAGGAGGTTAGCGCGCTGGAGCGCAATGCGGTGGACTATGTGCTCGACGGCGACCAGCGGCTGCGCGACATCCAGCAACGCCTGGCCACTGCCGAGCAGCAGGAGCAGGCCGAAGCGCTGGGCGCCCTGTATGCCGAGCTGGACAGCCACGGCGGCTTCAGCGCCGACAGCCGGGCCCGCACCCTGCTGGCCGGCCTGGGCTTCAGCAGCGAACAGTGCGAACGCCGGGTCGGCGACTTCTCCGGTGGCTGGCGGATGCGCCTGAACCTGGCACAGGCGCTGATGTGCCCCTCCGATCTGCTGCTGCTCGACGAGCCGACCAACCACCTGGATCTGGACGCCATCCTCTGGCTGGAAGACTGGCTGCGCAGCTATCCCGGCACCCTGCTGCTGATTTCCCACGACCGCGACTTTCTGGATGCCGTGGTTGAGCACATCGTGCATTTCGAGAACCGCGCGCTGCATCTGTATCGCGGCGGCTTCAGTCAGTTCGAGCGCACTCGCGCCGAACGCCTGGCCCAGCAGCAATCGGCGTTCGAGAAGCA
>DBHE01000022.1:12743-20703 GCA_002296055.1 Pseudomonadaceae bacterium UBA836 | reverse complement strand
GCGCAAAGCCGCCTGAAAGCACTGGAACGCATGGAGGCACTGAGCCCGGCGCACATCGACTCGCCCTTCTCCTTCAGCTTTCGCGAAGCCGCCAACCAGTCAATGCCGCTGCTGGACCTGCATCAGGGCACCCTTGGCTACGATGGCAACGCCATTCTCGAGCAGGTCAAACTGCAGCTGGCACCCGGCGCGCGCATCGGCCTGCTGGGACCCAACGGCGCCGGCAAGTCGACCCTGATCAAGTCACTGGCAGGCAGCCTGCCGCTGATCGGCGGCGAGCTGAAAACCGGCGAACACCTGGCCATCGGTTACTTCGCCCAGCACCAGCTCGACAGCCTGGACCCGAAAGCCAGCCCGCTGCTGCACCTGGCCCGCCTGGCACCGGAGGAGCGCGACCAGGTGCTGCGCAACTTCCTTGGCGGCTTCGACTTCAAGGGCGACCGTATCGAAGAGCCGGTACTGAACTTTTCCGGCGGTGAAAAGGCGCGCCTGGCGCTCGCGCTGATTGCCTGGCAGCGCCCCAACCTGCTGCTGCTCGACGAACCGACCAACCACCTGGACATGGAAATGCGCCACGCGCTGACCGTCGCCCTGCAGGCCTTTGAGGGCGCCATGTTGCTGGTCTCGCACGACCGGGCGCTGATTCGCGATACCACCGACGAGCTCTGGCTGGTTGCCGACGGCCGAGTGCAGACCTACAGCGAAGACCTGGACAGCTACACCCGCTGGCTGGCGCAATTCCGCCAGCAGCAGGCCGCCGCCAACGCCCCCGAGCCAACCAGCAGCGCCCCCAAGGTTGATGCCAAGGCGCAGCGCCGAGCGGCCGCCGAACAGCGGCAACGGCTGGCACCGCTGAAGAAAGCTGCCGACAAGCTGGAGCAGGAGCTGAACAAGGTCAGTGAGCTGAACGCCGAGGTGGAGAACGCCCTGGCCGACAGTAGCCTCTACGAAGCCGACAACAAAGACCAGCTGAAAACCCTGCTGGCCCAGCAGACCGACTACCGCCAGCGCATCGCCCAACTGGAAGAAGACTGGCTGCAGGCGCAGGATGAACTCGAAGCGCTGCAGAGCGAACTCAATGGCGACTGACGCCCGGAGCCCCCATGACCCTATGGATTGACGCCGACGCCTGCCCAAGACCGGTACGCGATGTAACGGTCAAGGCGGCGCGCCGCAAGCAGATCGAGCTGGTGCTGGTCGCCAACAGCGCCCAGCAGTTGCCGCCCGGCCCTGGCGTGCGCCAGGTGATAGTCGCCTCAGGCGCCGATGCCGCCGATCACTACATCATCGAGCACGCCCGCCCGGGCGACCTGGTCGTCACCGCCGACATTCCGCTGGCCGCCGGCCTGGTGGACCGCGGCGTTACCGCGATCAACCCGCGCGGCCAGATCTACGACAAGGGCAGCATTGGCGAACGCCTGGCGGTACGTAATCTGATGGATGAACTGCGCGGCGCCGGACTCGCTGGCCGTGGCGGCCCGCCGCCCTACAGCGACAAGGACAAGCAGGCCTTCGCCAATGCCTTGGACCGCCTGATCGCACGCCTGAAGTAAGCCGACGTTAGCTGCCGGTACGAAATTGCGCGGCATCCTCTGACAACCGCGCCCGCACCTGGGCCAGTTCGCTGGCCAATCGATCCAGCTCTACCGCCTCGGCGGCGTTAGCCACAGCTACCTGCTCAACATCACGCAGGTGCCGCGTTACGTCATCCCCCACAGCGGTCTGCTGCTCGGTCGCCGCGGCAATCTGGCCGTTCAGCGCAGCGATACTGGCAATCTCGGCAACGATACCCGACAGCACCTGCGCGCTGTTCTGCGTCACCTGCAGACAGCGCTCAACTGAGCCACGACTAAGCGCCATCGCCTCGCGGGCCGAAGCCGAAGCCTGCTGCAGCCGCTGGATGAAATCCTGGATCTCACCGGTCGACTGCGCGGTGCGCTGTGACAGGTTGCGCACCTCATCCGCCACCACCGCAAAACCGCGTCCCTGATCACCCGCCCTGGCCGCCTCAATAGCCGCGTTCAACGCCAGCAAATTGGTTTGCTCGGCGACGCCCTTGATCACATCCACCACCTGATCAATATCGACCGCCAGTTGCGCAGCACCCTCTACCGCCTCACCGGTCTGCGCGATATTACGCTCCAGCGATTGCACCTCGCGCGTGATGTCCTGCATGGCCGCGTGCCCTTGCTGGGCATGACGGTCGGCGTCACCGGACGCCTGGGCCGCCTCGGCGGCGTTACGCGCCACCTCGCCAGTGGCCTGGCTCAACTCGCGCATCGCCTGAACCATGTAGTGGGTTTCACCTTGCTGTTGCTCGGCCCCTTGGCGCAAATCGCTGGCGCCTTTGGTCACCGCACTGCCCAGCTGCCCCAACTGCAACAAGCTGCCGTTAAGGTCCGCCACCATCTGATCAAGGGTGTCCAGCAGCTGATTGAATGCCTTGAGCATGGGTGTACGCATCTGCGCCCGGCGAGTCAGGTCGACACCCTCTCCCTGACCGATCATTTGGGAGACGGTCTCACCCATCACCTCACCCTCGCGGGCCTCGTTAAAGGCCATGCGCGCCAGGTACACCAACACCGCCGCCTCGATCACCACATAGCCAGCGTGCACCAGCACCAACCCAAAGGTCACCCCCTGGGCCAGCCAGACCCCCGCCTCACGCACCTGCAAGACGTAAAAGGCCAGGTGATGCACGGCAATCACCACCGTAGCCACCACAATCGGCACCCAGTCTCGATAAATGATCAGAAAGGCCAGCAACACAAAGATGGAGAAGTGCATCTCCACTGTGCCCTCGGCCTGATTGATATGCAGCGCTGCCATCACCATGAAGGCAGCACCAATCACACAGCGAAACAGCGAGGTACCCCGAATCAGCGCGTAGAGCAAATGCACCAGCGCCAGCGTACCGCCACCTACCAGCAGCGCCTGCAGCCAGGTGCCATGCCAGGCGGCCAGCGCAAAGGCACCCAGCTGGCAGAGCCAAAGCACGCCAAGCATACTGCGGTCGGCACGCAGGTAATGGGCTTCAAGGGACAGGCTTTTGGGAACGGGTGTCGACATTGGCAGCGGTCTCCAGCTCAGGCAGGTCACACAGACAGGACACGGCATCCTGCCGGGTGATGTTCACCCTGCGGCCCTCCAGCAAAGCCTGTAAAACAGGCTCTACAAAGCTGCTGTCGGCGCTGCAGTGCGCTCCATCGCTGTAGGGGCCAACATACGCCAGAGTACCGTCCGCTGCCCAGATGGCAATCGACGGTGCGCCGGGCCAATCAGCCCATACCTCAGGTATCGGCCAGTAGGGCAACTGACTCAAGCCCGCCGGCATGCCGTCCGTCGGCCGCTGGCCGGCGCGGGCAAAACGCACACCGCGCGCACCAAATCGGGCGGTCATCTCATCAACATAGGCCTCATGACCGGCACTGCAGGGGCAGTTGGACTGCCATACATGTACCACCTGGACCTGCCCCGGGGCGAAGGGCGGCGCTACCTGCTCGGCTTGAAAAAATGCCGGCCGTTCGAACGATTTGATGTAGCGGCCCTCAAACCACCAGTAGGCCCAGCCAAGCCCGGCGGCCCACACCAGCAGCGCCAGACTGACCAGCGACCTGCGTACCCAGATATTCATCGCGCCACCGCTTGCCACATAAAGAGATAGCCGACCATTGTGCCACAGTCGTAGACAGCCTAATTGTGCAAACCCCTCCACAACCTGAGACCAGGGCGGTTGGTTCTGTCTCACCCCTGGTTTACCGTCCCGATGCTGGCAGACTGCCTCCCTGGCAGCACTATTGCCATGGATGAACCCGCACAAACGGCTGCCGCGACGGCCAGGGATATTGCTGCGCATGCTTGCCGACCTTGACCTCAAGACCCTGACGCTATCGCTCAGCCTGGTCACCCTGATGATGACGCTGCTGCTGGGCCTGGCCGCCTGGCACGCCGGCACCGAGCGCGGCCTGCGCCACTGGGCGCTGGGCAATCTGGCGCTGATGTTCGGCCTGATGCTCAACGTCAACCAGGAACACCTGCACCATACGCTGTCCATCTTGCTGGCAAACGGCCTGATGACGCTGGGCCTGGGGCTGGTCTGGCTTGGCATTCGCGCCTTCTTTGAGCGCACCCAGCCGCAGCTCGTGCCACTGCTGGCTACCTTGCTGATCATCGTGCTGCTGGGCGTGTTCCGCTACCAGTTCGACAGCACCGCCGTGCGCTATGCCATCAGCTCGGTGATTCTTGGCGGGCTGTGCCTGCTGTGTGCCAGCGAGCTGCTGCGCCCGGCACAGCCGCCATTGCGCACCGCCTGCTGGTTTAGCGGCGCCATCGCGCTGCTCTACGGGCTGGTGCTGCTGGCCCGGCCAGTCGCCTCGCTGGCCGGCTGGAACGGTGCTGCCAGCCTGCTCGGCGGCCCGCTGCAGCTAGTCACCCTGCTTGGCGCGATGGCCGCGCAGATAGGCATGGCCACCGGCTTTATCCTGATGACCCACTACCGCAACCTTGAAGCCCTGCACCGCCTGTCCGAGCGCGACGGCCTGACCAATACCCTGAATCGCCGCAGCCTGCATCAGCAAGCGAGTGCCCTGCTCGCCCGCACCCAGCACAGCGGCGAGGCGGTCACCTTGATCATGCTCGATGCCGACCACTTCAAACGCATCAATGACCAATTTGGCCACCAGACCGGCGATGCCGTGCTGTGCCACCTGGTCAACCGTATCAGCCAGCATCTGCGTAACCGCGACCTGCTTGGCCGCTTTGGTGGCGAAGAGTTTACCCTGCTGCTGCCGGGCTTAAACAGCGAGCAAGCCAGACCTGTCGCCGAGCGCATTCGCCAAGGCATCAGCCAGACACCGTGGTGCCTGGCAGGTGAGACAATAGGTCTCACCGCCAGCCTTGGAGTAGCCTGCTCTGAGCATCACGGTTATGATTTCAACACGTTGCTCGGCGCCGCCGATGCCGCGCTCTACCGTGCCAAGACGCTCGGCCGAAACCGCATAGAACTGGCCCCCGCACCCGGCCAGCCCGATCAGGAGCAGGTCGCCCTGCGCCTCTTGTCACAATTCAGTCACAATCTTGACGTATAACGTCAGCAGACAGGTGCACTGCGACCCGCACCCATGGAGTCCCCGTGAGCTATTCCCCTGTTCCGCGCCCCTACCCCGCCAGCCGCCCCCGTCGCATGCGCAAGGATGACTTTTCCCGCCGCATGATGCGTGAAAACACGCTGACCGCCGACGACCTGATCTACCCCGTATTTGTCCTTGAAGGCGAGCAACAGCGTGAAGCCATCGCCTCCATGCCCGGCATTGAGCGGCTGTCGATTGACCTGCTGCTGGAGGACGCCGCTGAACTGGTAGAACTGGGCATTCCGGCCATCGCCCTGTTCCCGGTTACCCCGCTGGAGAAGAAATCGCTGGATGCCGCCGAGGCCTGGAATCCGGAGGGGCTGGCCCAACGTGCCACCCGCGCCCTGAAGGCCCGCTTCCCCGAACTGGGGGTGATTACCGACGTCGCCCTGGACCCGTTCACCACCCACGGGCAAGACGGCATCATCGATGACAACGGCTACGTGATGAACCACATCACCGTCGAGGCGCTGGTCAAGCAGACCCTGTCGCACGCCGACGCCGGCGCCGATATCGTTGCGCCGTCCGACATGATGGACGGCCGGGTGGCGGCCATGCGCGCCGCGCTGGAAGCCAACGGCCACATTCACACCCGCATTCTTGCCTACTCTGCCAAGTACGCCAGCGCCTACTACGGCCCGTTCCGCGACGCGGTCGGCTCGGCCGGCAACCTCGGCAAGGGCAACAAGGCCACATACCAGATGGACCCTGCCAACAGCGACGAAGCACTGCACGAAATCGCCATGGATCTGTCAGAAGGGGCTGATATGGTGATGGTTAAGCCCGGCATGCCCTATCTGGATGTGCTGCACCGGGTGAAAGACACCTTTAAGGTGCCCACCTTTGTTTATCAGGTCAGTGGCGAGTACGCCATGCACTGCGCCGCCATTAACAACGGCTGGCTCAGCGAGGCGGTGATTCTTGAATCGCTGACCGCTTTCAAACGCGCAGGAGCCGACGGCATCCTGACTTATTTTGCCAAGACGGCCGCGCGCCAGTTACGCAGTCGCCAGTAGTCGCATCGAGGAGATCATGGCAGAGCTCAACAGCACCCGAGACACCACCAAGGACAGCGCAGCACCGGCGCCCGACGCCAGCCCGCGCACCGATCTGGTCACCCGACCGGCCCAGGTCAGCGAAAAGGTCGCCGAACCGGCACCGGTTCCGGACTTGGGTGCACCCGAGCTCTACATTCACCGCGAGCTGTCGCAGCTGCAATTCAACATCCGCGTGCTGGAGCAGGCGCTGGATGAGTCCTACCCGCTGCTTGAGCGCCTGAAGTTTTTGCTGATCTTCTCCAGCAACCTCGACGAGTTCTTTGAAATTCGCGTTGCCGGCCTGAAAAAGCAGATCACCTTTGCCCGCGAGCAGACCGGGCCCGACGGGCTGCAACCACAGCAGGTGCTCAGCAAGATCAGCGAGACCGCGCACTATCAGGTCAGCCGCCAGTACAGCATTCTCAACGACATTCTGCTGCCCCAGCTAAACGAGAAGGGCATCCGCTTTTTGCGCCGCTACCAGTGGACGCACAAGCAGACCCTGTGGATTCGCCGCTTCTTCCGCCAGCAGGTCGCGCCAATCATCAGCCCGATCGGGCTGGACCCGACGCACCCCTTCCCGCTGCTGGTGAACAAGAGCCTGAACTTTATCGTTCAGCTCGACGGCATCGACTCCTTCGGCCGCGACTCCGGTATGGCGATCATTCCGGCGCCGCGCTCACTGCCGCGCCTGATCCGCCTGCCCGACGAGCTGTGCGACGGGGGCGACAACTTCGTGTTCCTGTCGTCGATGATTCACGCCCACGCCGACGAGCTGTTCCCGGGCATGAAGGTGCTGGGTTGTTACCAGTTCCGTCTGACCCGTAACGCCGACCTGTTTGTCGACCCGGACGAGGTTGACGACCTGGCGCGCGCGCTGCGCGGCGAGCTGCTGTCACGCCGCTACGGCGACGCGGTACGCCTTGAGGTGGCCGACAACTGCCCGAAACCGCTGACCGACTTTTTGCTCAAGCAGTTCGGTCTGACCGAGGCCGAGCTGTACGAGGTTAACGGCCCGGTCAACCTGACGCGCCTGTTCTCCATTACCGGCCTGGAAAACCACCCGCAGCTGCAATTTCCGCCCTTCAGTCCGGGCCTCCCGCGCGTGCTGTCGAGCGCCGACAACCTGTTCCAGGCGATCAGCAAGCAGGACATCCTGCTGCAGCATCCCTACGAGTCCTTCAGCCCGGTGGTCGACTTGCTGCGTCAGGCCGCGCAGGACCCGAACGTGCTGGCGATCAAGCAGACGCTGTACCGCACCGGGGCCAACTCCGAGATCGTCAACGCGCTGGTCGATGCCGCCCGTAACGGCAAGGAAGTGACCGTGGTGATCGAGCTGCGGGCGCGCTTTGACGAGGAATCCAACCTGCAGCTGGCCAGCCGCCTGCAGCAGGCCGGTGCCGTGGTGATCTACGGCGTGGTCGGCTTCAAGACCCACGCCAAGATGATGCTGATCCTGCGCCGCGAAGAGAAGAACCTGAAACGCTACGTGCACCTGGGCACCGGTAACTATCACGCCGGCAACGCCCGCCTGTACACCGACTACAGCATCCTGACCTCGGACGTGGCGCTGACCGAAGACGTGCACAAGCTGTTCAACCAGTTGATCGGCATGGGCAAGACCCAGCGCATGAAAAAGCTGCTGCAGGCGCCCTTCACCCTGAAAAAGCGTCTGCTGGAGCTGATCAACCGCGAAACCCTGAATGCCCAGGCGGGCAAGCCGGCGCACATTATCGCCAAGGCCAACTCGCTGACCGACGCCAAGATCATCAAGGCGCTGTACAAGGCCTCGCA
>DBHE01000022.1:9397-12340 GCA_002296055.1 Pseudomonadaceae bacterium UBA836 | reverse complement strand
ATCATCGGCCGCTTCCTGGAGCACAGCCGGGTCTATTACTTCCTCAACGACGGCCAGGAACAGGTGTGGATGTCCAGTGCGGACATGATGGAGCGCAACCTCGACAAGCGCGTCGAGACCTGCTTCCCGCTGGAGGGCAAAAAGCTGATTACCCGCGCCAAGCAGGAGTTGCTGGTGTTTCTCACCGACAATACCCGCAGCTGGATTCTGCAGCCCGACGGCACCTACCTGCTTAGCTCACCGAGCGGCAACCAGATTCCCCGCAGCGCCCAGGCGACGCTGCTGGAGAAGCTGGCCTCGCCTCAGCGTACCGTCAACCTGTAACCGGCCTTGGCCCAATATTGGGCCTCGCGCTCGAAGTCAGCCTGGGTTAGCGGGTTGTCTTCGAGCCAGCCAGCCGGGAAGGTAACCGCCAGCGCGTCGTCCGCCGCCTCAACGGTCATTTCCGGCATGTCCTGAAAGCCACGGATGTGGTGGTAGAGGATGGCCAGGCGCAGCACCATGCACAGGCGCAGCAGGGTCACCGCCTCATCACCAAACTCACTCAGCCGATCACTGTTCGGCAGATTGCGGCGATGACCGCGCACCAGTAACGCCAAGGTTTGCTGGTCCGGCCGGGAGAAGCCGGGCAGATCCGAATGTTCAATCAGATAGGCGCCGTGCTTGTGGAACTGGTTGTGGGCGATGTCCAGACCAATCTCATGTACCCGCGCCGCCCACACCAACATCGGTGCCAGTTTGCTCTGCGCCAGTTGCCAGGCCGGCTCAACCTTCTGCAAAAGTCGCAGCGCCTTGTTCTCTACCCGCGCCGCCTGATCCAGATCAACGTGATAGCGCTCCATCAGGGCGCTCAGGGTGCGCTCGCGCACATCTTCATGGGAGTAGCGCCCCAGCAGGTCATACAGCACCCCTTCACGCAGCGCACCCTCGGAATGCGGCATAACCTCAACGCCGAGGGCGTCGAACAGCGCCTCAAGAATCGCCAAGCCCGCCGGCAGAATCGGCTGGCGGTCGGGTTTAAGGCCCTGAATATCCAGCTTGTCGACGTGCGCAGCCTTAAGCACTTTGCGTTTGAGCCACTGCAGCCCCTCGCGATTGACCTCGCCCTGCCCGCGCCCGCCGGCCTGAATGCACTGACCGACCGAGCGAATGGTGCCTGAGGCACCCACCGCCTCGCTCCAGCCCAGGCGCTGAATGGCCTGTTCGATATTCATCAGTTCAAGACGCGCGGCCGTGTAAGCCTGGCTGTAGCGCGCAGCGGTGATGCGACCGTCCGGGAAAAACTGCCGGCTAAAGGCTACGCAGCCAACGTTCAGGCTTTCGCGCAGCAGCGACTCGAAGCGCTCGCCAACAATGAACTCGGTACTGCCACCACCGATATCCACCACCAAACGCTTGCCTTCATCGTCAGCCAGCGTGTGGGAAACCCCCAGATAGATCAGCCGCGCCTCTTCGCGACCGGAGATCACTTCTACCCGATGGCCAAGCACCTGCTGCACCTGGCGGATAAACTGACCTCGGTTGCGCGCCTCGCGCAGTGCGCTGGTGGCAACGATCCTGACCGCCCCAGGCGGCAGCCCATTGATCAGCTGGGCAAACCGTCGCAGACAGTCAAGTCCGCGCTGCATCGCCTCTTCGCTGAGCATGTTGTCGTCATCCAGCCCGGCGGCCAGCTGTACCTTTTCGCCCAGCCGCTCGAGAATCCGAATCTCGCCCTGCTCTACTCGCGCCAGCACCATATGGAAGCTGTTGGAGCCCAGATCGATTGCGGCCACCAGTGAAAAATCGTTCG
Source organism: Pseudomonadaceae bacterium UBA836 (assembly GCA_002296055.1). GTDB lineage: Bacteria > Pseudomonadota > Gammaproteobacteria > Pseudomonadales > Pseudomonadaceae > Halopseudomonas. Next base: position 10,548 of record DBHE01000022.1, on the reverse strand, counting down.
CTTCTGCCTCTGCCATGCGCTCTTCCCGTGGGTTCTCGATTGACCCGATTCTAGCACCCGGACGATGACATTTGCCCGCATGCAGGCATGCTCGACGTAGCTTGGCAGGGGCGGCAGGGCTGCCAGCATCTCGGCCGGGGCAAAGACGCATCGCCTTTCGCAGCCGCATTCGGTGGTGCTATGATGCGCCCATTCCGCCTTTTTATCCCTCTGGAGAAACACATGAGCGATCTGATTGTGCACGTCACTGACGGCAGCTTCGACGACGAAGTGCTCAAGTCCGACACCCCCGTCCTGGTTGATTACTGGGCTGAATGGTGCGGCCCCTGCAAGATGATTGCCCCGGTTCTGGACGAGATTGCCAAGGACTACAGCGGCAAGCTGAAGATTTGCAAGCTGAACATCGACGACAACGCCGACACCCCGCCCAAGTACGGCGTGCGCGGCATTCCCACCCTGATGCTGTTCAAGGGTGGCAACGTCGAGGCTACCAAGGTTGGTGCCCTGTCCAAGTCACAACTGGCAGCCTTCCTCGACAGCAACATCTGATGTTCCCTGCCCCGGCCACCGTGCCGGGGCAGCCATTTTTTGCGGCCGCAATGCTGGACGTCACCAGCCTGCGGTGCTAGATTTGGCTTCCAACGCCCTGACGCACCCTGCGCAGCGGCTTCCCAAACCCGCAGCCAAGCTGATCGCCCCATGCACCATGGCGGCCGAAACACATCTTTCCTGCCGACACTCTGACATCACTCACCGACCCCTATGAACCTGACTGACCTCAAACAAAAACCTATTACCGAACTGTTGGAAATCGCCAACCAGATGGGCCTCGAGAACATGGGCCGATCGCGCAAGCAGGATGTGATCTTTGGCATCCTGAAAAAACATGCCAAAGGCGGCGAAGACATCCTCGGTGACGGCGTACTGGAGATCCTTCAGGATGGGTTCGGCTTCCTGCGCTCGGCCGATTCGTCCTACCTGGCCGGCCCGGATGACATCTATGTGTCGCCCAGCCAGATTCGTCGTTTCAACCTGCGTACCGGTGACACCATTTCCGGCAAGATTCGCCCGCCCAAAGACGGCGAGCGCTACTTTGCCCTGCTGAAAGTTGACTCGATCAACTTCGACAAGCCGGAAAACACCAAGAACAA
>DBHE01000022.1:0-9013 GCA_002296055.1 Pseudomonadaceae bacterium UBA836 | reverse complement strand
ACCGAAGACCTGATGGCCCGCATCATCGACCTGTGCGCGCCGATCGGCAAAGGCCAGCGCGGCCTGCTGGTTGCACCGCCCAAGGCCGGTAAGACGCTGATGCTGCAGAACATCGCCTCGAACATCGCCCGTAACAACCCCGAGTGCCACCTGATCGTTCTGCTGATCGACGAGCGCCCGGAAGAAGTCACCGAGATGCAGCGCACCGTGCGCGGCGAAGTGGTTGCCTCGACCTTCGACGAGCCGCCGGCGCGCCACGTACAAGTGGCTGAAATGGTGATCGAGAAGGCCAAGCGCCTGGTTGAGCACAAGAAAGACGTGATCATTCTGCTCGACTCCATCACTCGTCTGGCCCGTGCCTACAACACCGTGATCCCAAGCTCCGGTAAGGTGCTGACCGGTGGTGTTGACGCCCACGCCCTGGAGAAGCCCAAGCGCTTCTTCGGCGCCGCGCGTAACATCGAAGAAGGCGGCAGCCTGACCATCATCGCCACCGCACTGGTCGACACCGGTTCGAAGATGGACGAGGTGATCTACGAAGAATTCAAGGGCACCGGCAACATGGAGATCCACCTGGATCGCAAGATTGCCGAGAAACGCACCTTCCCGGCGATCAACATCAACCGCTCCGGTACTCGCCGCGAAGAACTGCTGACCAGCGAAGACGAGCTGCAACGCATGTGGATTCTGCGCAAGATCCTGCACTCGATGGACGAGATCGCTGCCATCGAATTCCTGCTTGATCGCCTGAAAGACACCAAGACCAACGACGAATTCTTCCAGTCGATGAAGCGCAGCAAGAACTAAAACCCGGCCACAAGCTGCAAGCCTCAAGCGGCAAGCTGTCCGCGCGGGCTTGCTGCCGAGCGCCGGGCCTGCCGCCCCGCTGCCAGCCCGGCGGGCGGATCAAACTCCCAAGTGGCATGCATGCCTCATCCAGCTTGCCGCTTGCAGCTTGAGGCTTGAAGCTCGATGCAATACTCCGATCTACGCGATTTCATCAAGGGCCTGGAACAGCGCGGCGAACTCAAGCGCATCCAGACGCCCGTCTCTCCCGTGCTGGAGATGACCGAGATTTGCGACCGCACCCTGCGCAAGGGTGGCCCCGCCCTGCTCTTCGAAAACCCCACCGGCTCTGACATGCCTGTGCTCGGCAACCTGTTCGGCACCCCCGAGCGCGTGGCCATGGGCATGGGCGCCGAGAGCATCAGCGAACTGCGCGAGATCGGCAAACTGCTGGCCTTTCTCAAGGAGCCCGACCCGCCGAAGGGTCTGAAGGATGCCTGGAGCAAGCTGCCAATCTTCAAAAAAGTCATCAACATGGCGCCCAAGGTCCTGCGCGACGCCCCCTGCCAGGCGCAGGTATTTGAAGGTGACGATGTCGATCTGGGCCGCATCCCGGTACAGACCTGCTGGCCCGGCGACGCCGGCCCGCTGATTACCTGGGGGCTGGTGGTCACCCGTGGCCCGCACAAGGAGCGGCAGAACCTCGGCATCTATCGCCAGCAGGTGATCGGCCGCAACAAGGTCATCATGCGCTGGCTAAGTCACCGCGGCGGCGCTCTGGACTTCCGTGAGTGGCAGGAAAAGCACCCCGGTGAGCCCTTCCCCGTCGCGGTGGTACTGGGCGCAGACCCTGCGACCATTCTCGGCGCGGTAACACCGGTACCCGACAGCCTGTCCGAATACGCCTTTGCTGGCCTGCTGCGCGGCCAGCGCACCGAGCTGGTCAAATGTCGCGGCTCGGACCTGCAGGTGCCGGCCAGCGCCGAGATCGTGCTCGAGGGCGTTATCCACCCAGGCGAGATGGCCGAGGAGGGCCCGTTTGGCGACCACACCGGCTACTACAACGAGGTTGATCGCTTCCCGGTCTTTACCATCGAACGCATCACTCAACGCGAGAAGCCGATTTACCACAGCACCTACACCGGCCGCCCGCCGGATGAGCCTGCGGTGCTGGGTGTGGCGCTGAACGAAGTCTTTGTGCCGCTGCTGCAGAAGCAGTTTCCCGAGATTACCGATTTCTACCTGCCACCTGAAGGCTGCTCCTACCGCATGGCGGTAGTGTCGATGAAAAAGCAGTACCCGGGCCACGCCAAACGCGTGATGCTGGGGGTCTGGAGCTTTTTGCGCCAGTTCATGTACACCAAGTATGTGATCGTGGTGGACGAGGACATCAACATCCGCGACTGGCACGATATCATCTGGGCCATCACCACCCGCATGGACCCCAAGCGTGACACCGTGATGATCGACAACACCCCGATCGACTACCTCGACTTTGCCTCGCCCGTCTCCGGGCTGGGCAGCAAGATGGGGCTGGATGCCACCAACAAGTGGCCGGGCGAAACCAGTCGGGAATGGGGCGTTGCCATTGAGCAGGACGCGGCCGTGCGTCAGCGCGTGGATGCGATCTGGGCTGAACTGGGTATCGACTGAATGAGAGTAATACTGGAGCCGGGCGACCTGAGCCTGGAGACCGAAGCGGGCGAGACCATTCTTGCCGCCGCACGCCGCCAGGGCTTTGATGCCCCCAACAGCTGCCGTAACGGCAACTGTCATGTCTGCACGGCGGTACTGTTGAAAGGACGCGTCAGCCTGCCCGGCGAGCGCGAAGGCCAGGCCGGCGACGAGATTTACACCTGCGTTGCCACGCCACTGGAGGACTGCACCCTGCACTGGGAAGGCGTCTTGGCGCCGGGGCAGCTACCGGTGCGCTCGCTGGCCTGCCGAGTGGTGGAGTGCAGCCAGATGGGGGGTGATGTCTGGCGCGTGCGCCTGCGCACGCCGGCTGGCAAGCCACTGCGCTACTATCCTGGCCAGTATCTGTTGCTGGAGCGCGAGGGCGCTGAACCGGCGGCCTTCTCCATCGCCTCGGCACCGGGAGAGGAGCGCATAATTGAGCTGCACATTCTCACCCGTGACCCGCTGACCCAGGCCGTCATCGACTACCTGCAACACCACCGCATCGCGCGCGTACAGGTGCCATTCGGCGACGCCTGCCTCACCGCGCCACCCACCCAACCACTGGTGCTGATTGCCGCCGGTACCGGCCTGGCGCAAATGCAGAGCATCATCGAAGATTGTCTGCACCAGGGCGTTACCCAGCCAATCCACCTGTACTGGGGCGTGCGCCACAGCGACGACCTGTACAACGCGCCGCACTGGCAGCGCTGGGAGCAGGCTCCCAACCTGTATCTGCACCGCGTTGTCAGCGACCAGGCTGAGTGGAGCGGTCGCCAGGGCCTGCTGCATCAGGCCGTGTGCGAAGACATTGCCGACCTGGCCGACTACCGTTTTGTGGTCAGCGGCTCACCGCCCATGGTGTACGCCACCCTGGATGCACTGGTCGCAGCCGGCATGCCGGAGCAACAGATGCAGGCTGACGCTTTCGCCTACGCGCCACGCTGACAGCACTCGCCAGCCTCCCTATACTGACGAAAACCTGCGCAGCCCGACCAGCGCGGCTGGGCAGTCGAATTCGCCGCTATTGGGGGCACGCGACATGCGAGCATTGCCGTACTCAAGCTGGTTGCTCGGGCTTTGGCTCTGCGCCAGCCCTATCAGCGCCGTTGAGCTGAACAGCCTTGAGTGGCCGCCCTACACCAGCGAAGGGCTCCCGGGGCAAGGCCAACTGCCCAGCCTGCTGCGCGGCGCGCTTGAGCAGCAAAACATCCCCCTGAAGATCCGCTTTCTGCCGTGGAATCGAGCCGTCAAAACGGCCATTAGTGAACCCGAAACCCTTGGCTACTTTCCCGAGTACCGCGCTCCGGATCTGCCCTGTGCGTATTCAGACAGCCTGGGCACCAGCCGTCTGGGCCTGGCTCACCGCAGCAGCGAACCGCTGAACTGGCAGCAACTGACCGATCTGGCGCGCTATCGTATTGGCGTGGTCAGCGGCTACCGCAACACGCCGGCCTTTGATCAGGCCGTCGCGCACGGCGTCTTGCAGGTAGAGGAGTCCACCAGCGATCAGCTCAACCTGCTGAAACTGCTGTATGGGCGGCTGGACCTGGTGGTGGTTGATGAGGCCGTCATGCAGTACTGGCTGGACGCCTCAGAGGAACTGCGCGGCAGCGCCGACCAGCTGGCATTTGCTCCCAGACTGCTCGGCGAGCTGAGCTTGCATGTGTGCTTTGTGGGTGGCCCCGACGCCGAGCAGGCCCGGCGTCAGCTCAACCAGGCGCTGCGCGAATTCAAGCGCTAAGCACGCCGCTCACTCGGGCAGAGGCAGTGCGGGCAATTGGTCTTCAATCATCTCAAAGCCGTCACGCAAGGTTCGCTCGGCGGCGCCGGAGTCGCCCATGCGCTCCTGCAGACGCGCCAGTTCGGCACAGGTCTGAATATCCCGACGGCTAGAGAAACTTGCCTCCAGGTAGTCACGCGCCTTACCCCACAGGCTGTTACGCTGGGCCAGGCGTCCGGCGGCCAGCAGCAGGCTCGCGTTATGCGGATGCTGCGTCAGCCATTGCTCGGCGGTGGCCAACTGACGCGCCACGTCCTTGCCCTTGAGCAACCCGTAAAGATTGACCAGCCGCTCATTGAACTGGTGCTGCACTGCCTGACGCAACGCCTCCTCAGCCAGTTCATCACGGCCACGGTTGCGCAACTGCAGGGCATAGGCTTCGACCAACTCAGGGTCTTCACGCAGCCGTTTGGGCATGCGCTCCCAGGCGGCAATCACCAGACTTGCCGGATCGCTGTCTACTGACGCGGTGCGCTGACCGGCCTGGGCCAGCAAAGCCACATGCACTTGCCGCTCCAACGCCTGCTGTTCGTCTTCGCGCAGCACCTTGTGCCGGCGCAACTCGGGCAGCAGGTCGAGCAGGCTGTGCCAGTCTTCCAGGCGCACATGCACCTGACTCAACAGCTTGAGGGCGTACAGGTGTTTGGGGTGCTCCTTACGCAGGCGCGTCAGAGTGGCGAGCGCCTGCTCCAGCTGACCGCGGGCAATCTGCAGCTGCGCCTGGGTAACGGCGATGGCAACGTCTGCCTTGGGCGTCGTCTCGTGCGCCTCGCGCAGCAGGGCGTCGCACTCGGGGTAGTCTTCCAGCTCATTGGCGGCACGGGCGGCGGCCAGATAGTTGATCAACGGCAACTCGGCATGCGGCGCCGAGCGCTTGAGTAGCCTGAGCGCTTGCTGCCAATGCCCTTCGGCAAACTCCAGCAGGCCACGTGTTGCCAGCAAATTCGCGCGATTTTGCAGGTTGCGGGAAGACCAGGGATTAAGACGCCGGCCAGACGCGGTCAGCGCCCGCACCAAGGTGCGGGTGAGCATCAGCAGCAGCCAGAATGCCAGCAAAAAGCCCAGACCAACCCACACGCTGGTTTCAATAGAAAAGTGCCGCCAGGCAATCAGCAGGTACCCGGGGTCCTGGGCGATAGCCATGCCCAACAGGGAAGCAACCAACACCACCAGCAGGATGGCGACATAACTTTTACTCATCCGCCGCCTCCTCGGCCGGCGCATTGCTGCGGCGGCTCTGCAGGTAATTGACCAGGCTCTGTTGCAGCGGCGCAAGGTCCGGCACTGACAGGCTCACCGCCCGCTCATGCAGCCCCTGCAACTGGCTTTGCATGGCCTGCACCTTGGGGTTCTCCAATTCAAAATACTGCCCCAGAATCTGCTCGGCGCGCGTCAGACTGGCCTGATACACGGTTTCCTCACCACGCAACGCCGCCCACTGGGCCTGTTCCAGCGTCAGCTGCAGGGTGCGTCGAACGCGCTGCATCTCGGCTTCGTCGAGCAGCGGGGTGATGACCTTGCCGCGCTGGAAGTCGACACGCACGTAGCGTTCCAGGCGCATCAGCACGCGGTCCCAACGATCGCGGCGCTGCAGCCGGTCGGCGTACTCTTCTTCCGGGGTAACTTCGGTCGGATCAAACTCAGGCACCGGCAGGGCGACCAGACGATTGACCTGGTCGCGCAAAGCGCCAAGACGCAGGAACACCCCGGCACGGTCCAGCTCGGGCAGGCCTTCCAGCTCGGCCTGGTAGCCGGCCAGCTGCTCACGCACACCGTACAAGCCACTGTCGGGCATGGACTTGAGAATACCGTCGACGGTTTCCAGCAGCTCGCGGGCGGCCGGCACATCTTGCACTGCCTGCAAGCGCAACGCGGCGAGTCGCAACAGATACTGCGCTTCTGCCAGCTTCCATTCCTCGCGACCGTCGCCCTGCAGCACCTCAAGACGCTCGGCCAACGCCTGCTGACTACGCTGCATCTCGGCGATCAGTTGCTTGGCCGCTTGCCAGTCGTCGGCGCGTGGCAGGCCTTCCAATCGCTGACTCAGCCGACCGCCGGCACTCTGCAGCTCGCGTTGCTGTTGCGCTAACGCATCGCGCTGCGCTTGCTGCACGCTATGCGCTTGCCACCACTGCCAGCCCGAGGCGGCCAGGGCGAGCAAGGCCAGCAACAAGGCCAGCAGGCTGATGCCACGTCCGCCGCCGCCCTTGGTCGACTTGGTCGCTGGCTTCGGCTTGCCCGCGCCAGCCGCACTGCTGGTCGTATCGGCCGGCTTCTCTTGAGCCGCCCCAGCCACTGGCTTTTGCTCCGTCTTGTTGTTCGCTTCGCTCGGTTCCACGCGCTTCCCCTTTGTCATCCCGACGAATCTGCCAGCACGGCCGCCGCAACGGCCGCGTCATCTGCACCCCGACAGGTTACTACATCCGTGCAGCCCCACTCGCGGGCCTGCGCCGCAATACGCTCACTTGCCACAAAACAGCGCCAGTGCCGCTGCACCGCCCACTGCTGGCCGGCAGCATCGCGCCAATGCCGCAGCGCTTGTACGCTGAGCAGCACAATGCGATCGACCTGCGGCGCCAGCGCCAGCAACTGCCGTTCCAGCTCGGCCGGCATGCGGCGCGCATAGAGCGGCAGGTAATCGACCCGCGCCCCGGCCTGACGCAACTGTTCGGCCAGATGCTCGCGCCCGTCTTCACCGCGCCAGATCAACACGCGCAGATCCGCGCGCGTCAACAGCGGCTGCCACAGGGGCATTGCCAACAGCGCCTCGCTATCCTGGCCCTGCTGCGGGCAGCGGGCAGGCAAACCATAATCGCGCAGCACCTGCGCCGTGCCGGCGCCCACCGCCAGCCATTCGATACCCACCGGCGGCTGCGGCCAATAGTGGTCAAGCCGTTCCAGTCCCAGACGCGCCGCCACCGGGCTAACCACCACTACCGCCTGATACAGATCCAGATCAAGCATACGCTGACGCTCTGACGGCCCCTCAGCGCAGGGTTCGAGCGTCAGCAGCGGCAGGCTGCTGGTTCTGACACCGTGCTCGGCCAGTCGTGCAGCCAGTCGCTGGTTCTCCGCCGGCTGGCGGGTCAGCAGCAGGCAGCGGCTCACCGCGGCGGCGCCTCCTCGTACACTGCATCCAGGATGGCCTGTGCGCCCTGGGCCAGCAGGTCTTCGGCAACCGCAATACCAAGCGCTTCCGGGTCGGCCTCCGATCCGCGCGCCTCAGCACGCAACATGCGCTTACCATCCGGGTCGCCGACCAGCCCACGCAGCCACAGCTCGCCATTTTCGCGCTCGGCGTAACAGGCAATCGGCACCTGACAACCACCGTTAAGACGCGTGTTGAGTGCGCGCTCGGCGCGCACGCGCAGCGCGCTGTCCTCGTCGTTCAACTGCACCAGCAGCGCCTGCAACTCGCTATCCGAACTGCGGCATTCGATACCCACCGCGCCCTGGCCGCCAGCCGGCAGGCTGACTTCCGGCGGCATCGGATAGCGGATACGCGCATCGAAGCCCAAACGCAGTAGCCCGGCCGTCGCCAGCACGATAGCGTCGTACTCGCCCGCATCGAGCTTGGCCAGGCGGGTGTTGACGTTGCCGCGCAGGAAGCGGATCTGCAGATCCGGACGGCGCGCCATAATCTGCGCCTGCCGGCGCAGGCTGGAAGTGCCGACCACGCTACCGGCCGGCAGCGCATCGAGGTCAGCGTAATGATTGGAGACAAAGGCGTCGCGCGGGTCTTCGCGCTCACAGATGGCATACAGTCCCAGACCGTCCGGGAACTGCATCGGCACGTCTTTCATGGAGTGCACGGCCAGGTCGGCCTCATCATTGAGCATGGCGGTTTCCAGCTCCTTGACGAACAGCCCTTTGCCGCCAATCTTGGCCAGCGGCGAATCCAGTAATTGATCACCACGGCTGACCATGGGGACCAGGGAAACAGTGACACTCGGGTCCAGCTGTTCGAGACGCGCCTTTACGTATTCGGCCTGCCACAGGGCCAGGGCGCTCTTGCGGGTGGCAATTCGCAGATGTCGACTCATGGGACTCTCGCTTCAAACCAGGTCGCATCATACGCCATGGTCAGACAGGCATCCACGCGGGAGGGTGTCGCAGCCTCCTCACAGCCGCTCCATCAGGCGCCGCACACCCGGCACGTGGCGACGGCTGACGGTCAGCGACTCGTCATCCAGCCCCTTGAGGCACAGCTCAAAATGCCCCATGGCGGTCCGTTGCAGACACTCGATCCGGCTGCGCGCCACCAGAGCGTTACGGTGAATGCGCACAAACTGCTCGCCAAACTCTTCTTCCAGCGCCTTCAGCGGCTCATCCAGCAGCACCTCGCCATGCAGATGACGCAACGTGACGTACTTGTGGTCGGCGATGAAATACAACACGTCCTCAACCGGGATCAGCTCGATACCCTTGCGCGTGCGCGCACTGATATGACTGCGCGCCTCAGCCCCCTCTGGCTGCGCCGCGGCCTTGCCCAGGTTGGCCAGCTGCATGCGATTGGGTTTCTGCGCCTTGGCCAGCGCATCGGCCAAGGCCTCGCTGCGCACCGGCTTGAGCAGGTAACCCACGGCACTGACCGCAAAGGCATCCAGCGCGTATTCACCGTGCGCAGTACAAAACACTACTGCCGGCGACTCGGCGTTCTCGCACAGCTTGGCGGCGGTTTGCAGGCCGTCCAGCCCAGGCATGCGAATGTCCAGCAGCAGGATATCGGGATGATGCGCCTCGACCAGTTGCAGGGCCTCGTGCCCA
>DBHE01000037.1 GCA_002296055.1 Pseudomonadaceae bacterium UBA836 | reverse complement strand
AGGCTGAACACCCGAACCGGCGTGCCGACACTACGCAGCCGCCCAAGCCACTTGATGACCACCCACGACAGGTCGCGAATCTCTTTCTTGCGCGGCTGACCGCCAGCGGCTTGGCTGTGGTGGGTGCAATCAGGGCTCGCGTGCAGCCAGCCAACCTTGCGCCCGTTGACCGCCTCGGCGGGATCAACCGTCCAAACGTCGCTCTGGTAGTGCGCCGTGGTCGGGTGATTGGCTTCGTGCATGCTGATCGCCCGCGGGTTGTGGTTGATCGCGATAGCAATGGTTCGATTCAGGCCAATCTCAAGCCCGGTGCTGGCGCCACCACCACCCGCAAACAGGTCAATGATGATCTCGCTGTCCTGGGCGCTGAACGGCAGGCAATACTGTGTCTTGAAGTCCAGCGACGCTGGCTTCTTCATTGATGTCATGTGGGTTACCTCGGGGAAGGGTTATGCGGCGTCGTACTTGTAGTCCTGCCAGGACAGCATCGGCGCGCCTTTCTTGGTTTTGCGGATCTGGCCGTGACCATCTTTCTCAGGTGCTCGCGCCTTGATGGTCAAATCCCGACACCCCCCCCCTGTTGCGGCAAAGGGCAATGAAGTCGCGGGCGAACTGCGGGGCATCGAATGGCTTGCACAGCTGGACGGTGCGGGCGCCGGCCATTACCTCGTCTGCGCGCTTCTGGACTGCGTCCTCCCATTCGTCAGGCGTCAGGTCGACAGTCACGCGCGTACCTTTCACCAGGTCTGTGCGAGTGGTCGGCGTTCTCTTTCTGGCTTCGGCCAGGGCAAAGTCTCGGGTCATCCCGAATACGGCAAACGCGCTCATGGTGGTTACCTCGACTAGAAAAGTGAAAGCTGCTCTTCGTTGATGGTGAGAGCGGGCGTGGTGGGCGTCTCTATCTCGGGGGTAGCGGGCTCCAGCGCCTGCTCGCCGTCCATTGCGCTGCCCAGCGCATAGCCGCGCTCAAGCTTTACGCCCCACAAGCCCATGATGTGAGCGGGCGTGAACCACTGCTCGCGCACCTCAAGAGCCAGGGTGTTGCCCAGCACGACAATGGCCGGGATATGCAGCAGCGATAGCTGCAGGAAGCACATGTGCACGGCGCGGCTGTCTACGTCCTGGGCAACGACGTGCATGTGCTGCTGGTAGTTGATGCCGGCCTTGCCCATGGCCTCAGCCATGGCGATCACCATGGCCCCTGCACCTGCTGCAGGCTCGTTAACCCTGACAAAGCCGCGCTGCCGGATTAACTCTCGCATGTGATCCCCATCGCCGACATTGACCTGAGCAGTCATCACGCAGAGGTGGTAAGGCGTGAAGAACTGGCCACGGGCGCTGTTGCCCAGCTCCAGCTCGCTGAACACCTTGCCCAGTACGTCGTCCGGCCCGTGCTCCACTGCCAGGGTGAGCTCGCCAAACATCATGGGGAATAGCTTTTGCTCTGCTGGCTCATAGCGCCCGATCAGCCGCATGTAGCGCTCTTCGCGGCTGGCGCGCTGGGTCAGGTCGCAGGAGTTGGCCAGGGCAAGGGCTGCCATTTCGATAAAGTCACCGAACACCTCCCACAGGTGATGCCTGTGGCTGGCCTGGTTCAGTAGTTTGATCAGGGCCTTGCGGTGTGTTTCGGCGGTGGATGCTGCTGGAGGCTTGAGGCGGGCATTCATGGTTACCTCTGGCCGGACGGCCGTTAATGCGTGCTTGCGCTCCATCCAGCGCTGGTGACCACGTTGCCGCAGTCAGCTATCAGGCTGTCGATGAGGGCGCCAACGATGGGGACAAGGGTGTGCACTGTCTCGCCGCGCACGGTTGAGCTGTGGGTCTGCTTGACGCCGGAAGGGAGGATCAGCCAAGCCTTGACGCGCCAGGTGCTGGGCTTCTTTGGCGGGTTGCCGCGGGCAAGGGCTTGGCGCGTTACGCCGTCGACGCTGACGCAGGTTACGGTGCAGCTCATGGCTGGCGACCAAACGTGATGCCGCGCTCATCACCCCAGCGCCGCAGGGTGTGCGGTCGCACTCCAAGCCACTTGGCAGCGTCCCGCAGGGTAGAGTTCTCAGCCGACAGGCGGCGCATTTCCGCCAGTTGCTCAACGGAAGGCCCCGACCTGCTGCCTTTCTTGAGGATCTCGACCCCGTAGGTCTCTGCCAGCTTGCGTACCTGGCTGGTTGATACGCCGAGGATGTCGGCCAGCTCATCCGCATTCAGTCGCCCTTCATAGCCGCGCATGATCTCTGCGTGCTGGCGCTGGCGCTTCTTGGCTTTGCTCTCGTCGCGCCTTGGCTTGGTGGGCTGCCGGGGACGCTCAGCGGCCTTTGGCTCTGATCGCTGGCGCCGTGGCACCTGCTTGAGTTCTGGCCCCTGGGTGACTTTTCCACCAGCGGCGGTAAAGGCGGCGATCTTGGCAGCCAGGTCGGCTGACTTGCTGTTATCGATGCTTTGTCGGTGCATCACCAGCCCCCTTGCAGAATGCTGACGTTTGTACCGGTATGGATGTAGTGCAGGTCTTCGATCTTGAACTGCTCATCAACGGTGAACAGGGGGTTGCAGGCCGGGCAGTGACCCGCCACCTCAATCGAGTGGCTTGCGATGTTGTAATGCCCATAGTCTCGGGAGCAGGACGGGCATTTCACCAGCTGCTCGCAGCAGGACTTAGCGGCCACCTCATCGGAGCCGTGGAGCTTTCCACACTCGCCGCACTCGTACACCTCCCAAACCTCGGGCTGGCAGCATTCGCGGGCATGATCCTCGTCTTTGTGGATTTCGTCGCAATGGCTGCACTGATAACGGGTTTTGCATTCCATTTTTCAGTCTCCGTGACATACCGCCGTGACACTACGGCTCAGCGAGCAAGGCCCGCAGCGCGTCGTCATCAAGGCGGCTGATGTTGTGGATTGCGCGGGTAAGCAAGTCATGCACCTCGTCGATGCCGGTCCCCTTCTTGATGCGCTCGATGTGGTCGGCGGT
>DBHE01000056.1 GCA_002296055.1 Pseudomonadaceae bacterium UBA836 | reverse complement strand
TCCTTGATTGGCGGCTTTACAGGCAGCAACAGGCGGATGAATGAAACGTCAACAGACCCTAATGCGGGGCAATCAGGTTTACCAGCGGTAGCTGACGCTGCCGATCAACGAGCGGCCTTCGCCGCGATAGCAGTAGCCGCCATCGCACACGATGTAACGCTCGTCGCTGAGGTTGCGGGCGTTGACGCCCAGACGCATGCCGCTGGCAAGATCATAGTAGGCGCCCACATCCACCAGGGTGTAGTCCTCGTTCTTCTCGGTATTGGCGGTGTTGGCATAGGTGCTGCCGGTGTAACGGCTGCCGCCAGACAGGGCCAAGCCACGCAGTGGACCGGCGTCGATGCGGTAGTTGACCCACAGACTTGCAAGGTGGCGGGGGTTCAGTGTCGGCGTCTTGCCCTTGTCGCCGTCGTTGCTTTCGGTCACTTCTGCGTCGTTGTAGGTGTAGCTAGCCAGCAGGCGCAGGTTGCGGGTCAGGTCCGATACCGCTTCCAGTTCAAGGCCGCGCGAGGTTTCCTCACCTTTCTGTACGCTGGAGGTGCCGCTTGGGTCGGTGGTGTCGCGGGTCAGGCTGTTGGACTGCACCAGTTCATACACAGAGGCCGTCAGCAGGGTGTTGCTGCCAGGCGGCTGATACTTGATACCCAACTCCAATTGCTCACCTTCGGTTGGCTTGAAGTCGTTGCCAAAGCGATCGCTGCCGGTTTGTGGCAGGAATGACTGAGCGTAGCTGATGTAGGGCGCAAAGCCTGAGTCGAATAGATAGAGTGCGCCCAGCTGACCGGTGGTCTGGTCATCGTGGGTTTTGGTTTTTACGCCGTTCAGGTTATTGGTCTTTTCGGTGTTCACCCAGTCCTGGCGCAGGCCAGCAGACAGCCGCCAGTTGCCTAGCTCGATCTGATCCTGCAGGTAAGCGCCGCTGCGGTGGGACGTGCCGCTCTGGTCTACCAGTACGCTGGTAGGTTTGGCGATAGGCTGATTGTGGTCAGGGTTGTTGATGTCGATGCTGGGAGCGGTGCCCATCGCGTAGGTGACATCAAAGTCCAGCCAGGCGTAATCCAGGCCGGTCAGTAGCGTATGCTCCAGTGCACCGGTGGCGAAGCGCGAGATCAGGCGGGTGTCGGTGGTGACCGAGTCCATTTCTTCATACACGCCCCAGGCAGTGCGGTTGAGCACACTGGTGCTGCCGGCGGCCAGACTTGAGCTGGTGTACTGGTTGACCGTATCTACGTTGCCATAGCGCAGGTTGTGCTGCAGCGTGAAGGTGTCGTTGAAGCGGTGCTCGAATTCGTAACCGAGCTGATGCTGCTGTTGATCAAGCTTGTCGAAATCTTCATCGCCGGGCCAGAAATCCGTCAGCTCGGTGCCGGATTGATATGGCCGGGGTGCGCCGGCAGTTTCGCGGTCCTGGTACTGGGCGAGCAGAGTCAGGTCGGTCTGATCGTTGATACGCCAGGTCAGTGATGGCGCGATGAGGCCGATGTTGTTGGGCACCTGATCGATGTCGGTGTCAGCGTCGCGGGCTACGCCGACCAGACGGTAGAGCACGCTGCCGTCATCGGTCAGTTTGCCGCCAATATCGAACTGGCCCTGAATGTGATCATGGTTGCCATACTGCAGCTCGACTTGCTCAACGGCGTCTTCGCTGGGGCGCTTGCTGACCCGGTTAATCATGCCGCCGGGGCTGATCTGACCATAGAGCACGGAGGAGGGGCCCTTCAGCACCTCAATGCGCTCAAGGCTAAAGGGCTCACTGCTGAAATAGGACAGCCAGCCGGTATTGGGCTGGCGCAGCCCGTCAAGGTAATCGGCGTTGGTCACGGCGGCGTAGCCGCGAATGTTGATCTGATCAAAGCGGGGATCGAGGCCGGCGGCGCCGATCCGCACACCGGCGGTGTAGGCCACTGCATCCTCGACACTGGTCACCTTGCGATCGGCGATTTGCTCGGCGGTGACCACACTGATGCTTTGTGCAGTTTCCAGAATGGGCGTATCGGTTTTGGTAGCGCCTCGGCTGATCGCCGCACGATAGCCATTAACCGGGGCAACGCCCGTTTGCTGCACTGCCTGGCCTTCGACGGTCAGCGGGGCAAGCTGGTAGCTAGCATCGTCCGCGGCGGCCAGAATCACGTAGCCTGCGCTCCCTTGACGGGCGATCAGCCCGGTACCGGCCAGGAGTTCGTTAAGTGCTGCCTCAACGCTGACGGCGCCGTCCAGGCCTGGGCTGCGCAGCCCTTGCACCAGCTCGGGCGCGTACGACAAGGTAATGCCGCTGCGTTGGGCGAAGGTGCTCAGGCTAGTGGCCAGGGTGCCGGCTGGAATCTGCAGGCTCTGTAGCTGCGCACTGGCAAGAGGGGCGGCATGCAGTGGCAGAGCACTGGCGGCGGCAATTGCCAAACAGAGTGCCGAGGCGCTGAGGGTGAGGCGGTGGTGGGTGCTGGCGCGGGACATGTACGGCTCCATCGTGATGTTGTTAGCCTCTAAACCGAACGAGACGCCAAACCCCGACAAAAAAATTTTGATTTTTGCAAATACGACTTTTCAGGCAGGTACTACTTTTTTAGGCGGGTACTACGCGCAGCCACCAGCGTGTGCGGCTGACCAGTCGCACAGGCAGAATGCGCGGCAAATCCGCTAGCAGGGTATCGGGCTCGGCCAATTGGAAAACGCCGGACAGACGCAGGTTGGCGATGCTGGGGTCGCAGCCCAGT
The DNA here is from genome assembly GCA_002296055.1 of Pseudomonadaceae bacterium UBA836. GTDB lineage: Bacteria > Pseudomonadota > Gammaproteobacteria > Pseudomonadales > Pseudomonadaceae > Halopseudomonas. The sequence goes on along the minus strand of DBHE01000056.1, from coordinate 5,963 downwards.
ACGCCGCTGCGATAGCGGCCCAGCTCAGCGATAAAACGCCCCAGACTCAGGTTGTCGGCTACCAGCATGCCCTGGCTCCAAGCCAACGGGTCGAGCGCTGGGCTGGCGGTGGCGATGCCGGATTGACTCAGGCGCAATGTCTCGCCCGCGCGTGCCTGAAAGCGTTGTTCAGCGGCCTGCAGCATCAAAGCACCCTCGGCCACGCTAACCTGACTGTAACCCTCGTGCTCGCGTACACTGAAGCGGGCTTGCGCCGCGTCGCAGCGACCCCAGGCGCAGCGTAACTGCAGTTGGAAGGATGGGTCGGTGGCTAGGCTGTCGATCATCACCTCACCCTCACGCAGGGTAAGCTGCAAAGGTTGCCCGGCATGGGTAACGTCCAGCCCAGAGCGGGTGTTCAGCTGCACCTGCACGCCACCCGGCAGTCTCTGTTGCTGCTGTTCGCCGGTAGTGGTGTGCAAGTCAGGGTTGCTGATGTGCTGCTGGGTCAGCCAGCCAGCTGGAGCACCAACAGCCAGAGCCAGACCAAGTAACTTGAGGGCGCGGCGGCGTTGCAGGTCGGTATCGGCCCGCTCAAGCAGATGCACACTCAGGTCGCGATTAGGCAGGCGGCTGGTCATCTCGCCCAGTTCCTGATGCAAATGGCGTAAGCGCTGCCAGGCCAGCTCGTGATCGGGGTGCTCGGCCCGCCAGTGATCAATGCGTGCTTGCAAACGTGGGCGCTGATCGCTGGAAGCAAGCTGTAATTGCCAGGCGATGGCCGAGCGTACGGTTGCTTCCGGCAGGTGACGAGCTTCGGCGCGGGACATGCTCAGGCAGCCCCGTAACGCAGGTGATAGCAATGGAGCAGGGCGGTGGCAACGTGGCGCTCAACGGTGCGACCGGAGACGCCCAGGCGCTCGGCAATCTGCGCATGGGTCAGGCCGCCCAACTGGTGCAGCATAAACGCCTGGCGTACCGGGCTGCGCAGGCCGTCTAGCATGCGGGCGATTTGCTCGAGCGTCTGCAGGGTTTGCTGCTGCTCTTCAGGGGACGGAGCGTAGGCTTCGGGCAGTTGCGCCATCGCCTCAAGCCAGGCCCGCTCCAGTGCGCTGCGGCGCCAATGATCAACCAACAGGCCGCGAGCGATAGTCGATAGCAGCGAGCGCGGCGCCGTACCGGCTACCGGTTCACGCCGCATCAGTACTCTGACGAAGGTATCTTGTGCCAGGTCGGCCGCCTGCTGCGGGCAGCCCAGACGTTGACGCAACCAGTTGTGCAGCCAGCCGTGATGATGGCTGTAGAGGCTTTCAACGCTGTGGGTAGGTGAGGTTTCGGACATGGGCGTGGCGACAGGTCAATGGGACAGCAGGCGCCAACATTAGTTGAGAATCATTCACATTACAACTGCTGGTCAGCCCAGGCGGTCACGAAACATAAAGTACACGGCGCCCAATAAACAAAGTCCAGCCCACAGATAATCAAGCTTGAGCGGCTCTTTCAGATACATCACCGAGAAGGGCACGAACACTGACAGGGTGATGACCTCCTGGATAATTTTCAGCTGGCCAACACTCAGTACGCTGTAACCGATGCGGTTGGCTGGCACCTGGAAAAGGTACTCCAGCAGGGCAATTCCCCAGCTGACTAACGCAGCGATGATCCAGGGTTTGTTATTCAGCTCTTTGAGATGCGCGTACCAGGCAAAGGTCATAAATACATTGCTGCAAATCAGCAGCGCAATGGACAGCAATACAGGGTGCATGGGCGGCGCTCGGACGGGCCGACGCAAGGCGCGCCGGGTGAAACGCTATTGTGCGTGCAGCTGGCGCGCCTGCATAGTCAGGCGGCCGCTCGGCATGCTGACGCTTGGCGTGCTCATCGGCCTAGTGCAATTGCTACGGCGGCTTGGGCGTGAATTCGGGTGGTGTCGAACAGCCTGATAGGCGTGTCCTGTTGCTGTACCAACAGGCCGATCTCGGTGCAGCCGAGGATGATGCCTGCGGCACCCTGGGCGGCGAGGGCGTCGATGATCTGCACCAAGCGCTGGCGTGAGCTATCGCGTAGCTCGCCCAGGCACAGTTCCTCGAAAATGATCCGATGAATGTCCGCGCGCTCGGCGGGCTCAGGGGTGATCACCTCAATGCCGTTGGCCGCCAGTCGCTCGCGGTAGAAGGCCTGCTCCATGGTGAAGGCGGTGCCCAGCAGCCCGGCGCGCTGAACGCCCTCAGCTTTGAGCGCGGCGGCGGTGGCATCAGCAACATGCAGCAGGGGAATGCTGATTGCCGCTTCAATGGCCGGCGCCACCTTGTGCATGGTGTTGGTGCCAATCAGCAATAACTCGGCGCCAGCCTGTTGCAGGCGCAGCGCCTCGGCTGCCAGCAGTTCACCGGCTTGGTCCCACTCGTTGCGCAGTTGTAATTCGGCGATCTCGGCAAAGTCCACACTGCAGATCAGCATGCGAGCAGAGTGCAACCCGCCTAGAGCTTCCTTCACGCCCTGGTTGATCAGGGCGTAGTAGCTTTGTGTCGACTCCCAGCTCATGCCGCCGAGCAGGCCAATGGTTTTCATACAGGCTCCAGGTGCTGTGATTGGCCGTCAGTCTAGCTGCCGATGCGCTGTCTGGAGCAGTACAGCTGGGGGCGATGTCAGCGCGATGTTGTTCTCAGACGGCGTTATCGCGCTTACGCGGTTGGCAAACTGACAGCTTTCAGCCATGAATTTGCGACGGGGTGTCACTATTTGACGCCGACAACTGATAGAGGCAGACCTGATTTCGGCCGCTGTGCTTAGCCTGGTAGAGCGCCTTGTCGGCCCGGTTCAGGGCATCTTGCAGGCTGTCTCCTGGGCCAATGGCAGTCACACCGAGGCTGATGGTCAATTGCAATGGTTGCTCCGTGCCGGCATCAATGCGGGCGCTCTCAACGGCGTGTCGCATGCGCTCGGCGCATTGCATAGCCTGGTGCGGATCGGCGTTGGGCAGCAGTACAACAAACTCTTCGCCGCCAAAGCGGGCAATCAGGTCGCGATTACGGCAGCAGTCTTTCAGTCGTTGGGCGATGGTAACCAGCACCTTGTCTCCTGTGCCGTGGCCCCAGGTGTCGTTGACCTGCTTGAAGTGGTCGATATCGGCGACCAATGCGGTGACCGGCTCACCTTGCTGCTGGCATTGCTCCAGCAGGTAGTCGGCAGCGGCGGCAAAATAGCGACGGTTATGCAGGCGTGTCAGCGGGTCGGTGGAGGCCTGCTTTTTTAGCTCGTCCTGTGAGGCACGAATGCCCTCCAGAATCTTGATGCGGTGGGAGATGATAAAGGCCAGCATCAGGGCTTCGAGCATGATGCCGATCCCCACGCCATGGCTGGCAATATAGGTCGGCTCGATCAGCCCCTTGTAGAAGATCACTGCCAGAGTGTTGAACAGCACAAAGAGGCTGTGGCCGATCAGAAAATAGCGTGCCAGTGGATTGCCCTTGCGCAGCAGCGAAATACTGACGGAGATGGTGACGATCATCATGACCAGCGCCATGCTGCTGGCGGGCTTGAGCGCGGCGGAGATGTCGAAGAAGCCCCATACCAGCATGCCGCACAATGGCAACAAGACCGCTTGCAGCGCCCGGTGCTCCAGCGGGTAGTGCTTGCGGGTTTCAAAAACGGCCATCATAAACAGCATCAGAAAGATCGGCATGGTGATCAGACTGATGTTGAGCATGAACACGTCTTGGCCGTAGGCATCAAACAGGCTGGCGACCAGCCCGTAGGACAGGGCGATCCAGACCAGCCCGGATACCAGATAGCAGGAGTAATAGATGTTTTCGATCTTGCTGGTCGCAAAGTAGAGCAGCAGGTTGTAGAACACCAATGCCAGCATCATGCCGACCAGCAGGGCGATGTCGTTGGCGACGCCCACCAGGGCGCGGCGCGAGTGGTCCTGATCGAGAATCTGCAGGGCAAACCACTGGTGTGAGTAAGCGAAGCTGCGAACGTACAGGGTGGTGGTCGTGTCGGCTGGCAGTAGCAGAGGGTATACGGCAGCGCCGCGGAACATCAGATTGCTGTCGTCCACGCGCTCTAGGTCCAGTTCTTCCTGGCTTACCAGCGCACCGTCGCGTTCGGTATAAAACTGCACGGACTTAACGTGGTAAGCGTGGGGCAGGTGTACGTTCAGCGCCAGCTCTTCGCCCGACTGGTTGTCCAGCTCGACGCGATACCAGGCAACGCGGGCATTGGTGCCCAAGCTGGCGGTGTTGCTGGTTTCGCTATAGGACTGCTGGCGTGCCTGAGCGTAGTCGAGGGTACGACTGTCGTCGACGTAGTAGCCGATGCGAAAGTCGGTCAGGTTAACCTCGGGGGAGTTGATAACTACCCCGGTTTGAGCCTGCGCCGAAACAGCAAGCAGACAAAGCAGCAAGGCTGCCAGCAGATAGTTACACCGCAACATCTGAGTTCATCCGTGGTGACTTCGGGCCTTGATCAATAGTGCCCTCCTGCCAGCATGTTACTCAAACTGTCGGCGACAGGTCACGCTTTTGCCGGGCGATGGCGCCTTTGTGACTGTGTGCGTCGCTCACGACTCGATTATCTGCGGCGGGCTGATCGGCTCGCCCCGGGGTGCGAAAAACGGATGGGGGCGACCAAGGCCGCGCAGCTTCCAGCTGGCCATCTTGCCCAGCAACCGCAGCAGGTAACCGCGTGACGGCGCGGCGCTGATCAGCGACGCGGGTATCTGGGCGGTGGCCCCGCCAAGGTTTACCCGTGCGCACACCGGCCCGGTTTTGAGCTCTGCCTGGCTGTCGCTGACAAAGCTGCTGATCAGGCCGATGAGGGGCACGGACGGCTTGAGGCTATTACCGATCGGCGTCTTGCAGCAGCCGGCATACCAGCGATACAGCCCTTTCTCACTCAGGCGCAGGCAGCGAATGTGCTCGTGCCCCTGATGAATCTGCAGGCGAGCCGGTGGCAGCTGGAAAATATCAGTACCACCCCAGCTGTCGAGGGTTTGCTCGGCCGCATCCAGCCAGTTGGCAAAACGTTGGCAATCGCGGCAGTAGCACACCACCCGTGTAGCAGCGGCCGGAGTGACCTTGATAGCGCGGCCACTGACCTGGCCACAGCGGCATTGCAGAGCGAGGTTGTCCATAGGGGCGTCCTTGTCGCAGATCATCGGTGCTGCCGCAGATAGGCAGCAGCCTGATCACTTGGTAGGGGGCGGCTGAACAGATAGCCTTGAAACAGGTCGCAGTCCAGCGCTGCCAGAATAGCGCGTTGTGCCTCGGTTTCCACCCCTTCGGCGACGACTTGCAGGCTCAGTTTGTGCGCCAGCGCGATAAGACCGGCGCACAGGTCGGCGTCGCGCTGGTCTTCGGCAATGCGCTCGACAAAGCTGCGGTCGAGCTTGATGGTTTGCACAGGTAAACGCTTGAGATACGCCATGGAAGAGTAGCCGGTACCAAAGTCGTCAATCGACAGCTCCACCCCCAGCGCGCTCAGCTGCTGGAGGTGGACACTGGCCAGCGCCGGATCATGCATCATCATGGATTCGGTCACTTCCATGTGCAGATGGCCGCGCGGGATCTGGTAGTGGCTAAGAAGCTGGCTGACCCGTTGAATCAAGTCCGGACTGGACAGCTGCGCCGGTGACAGGTTGACGGCAATCGGCACGCTGATGCCCTCGGCAGACCACTGGCTCATTTGTCGGCACGCCTGTTCGACTACCCAGTCGCCAATCGACACGATAAGCCCCAATTGCTCGGCCAGTGGAATGAACTGATCCGGCGGCACCAGTCCGTGCCCGGCGCGGTTCCAGCGGATCAGCGCCTCCAGCCCAACGGTGCGGCCGCTGTCGGCCGCAATTTTGGGTTGGTAGTACAGCTCAAACTGACCAGCCTCCAACGCGCAGCGCAGGTCTCTCTCCAGGTCCAGGCGGCGACTGACGGCCTCGCCCAGGGATGCAGAGTAGAAACAGGGCGGTTGCAGAAGCTGAGTGC
>DBHE01000205.1 GCA_002296055.1 Pseudomonadaceae bacterium UBA836 | reverse complement strand
GTCACGTTCGCCGGAATACGCAGTTGCTCGGTGCTGCGGCGTTCTCTGTACCCGAACTACCTGACCCTCCCTCGGAGGCCTGATGACTGCGCAGATCGGCGACCTGCTTTTCTATCAGGGCGAGCGGCTGACCATGTGTAACGCTCCACTCGGTGCCTACTTTCGCTTGGGTGGTGTGTATCCTGAGTTCGAGCCGAGCTCAACCGCGCTTATTCGTGGTTATGTCGCTACCTGGGAACTACTGGACGGCAGGCTCTACTTGATTGCAATCCAGGGTTGCCTGAGTGACGGGACTGATGCGTCATTGGAGTCCGTGTTCCCAGGGTATTCGGAGCGGGTATTCGCGCATTGGTACTCCGGTCGAGTCCGGGTCCCACGCGGCAAACTGCTGAAGTACGTGCATGCTGGTTATGCGAGTGTCTACGAGCGTGATCTGCTGCTCGACTTTGAGCGTGGTGTGCTTGTTGCCTCGATGGAGAAGCACAACGGCGTATCAGATAATCCCAATGCTCCAGAGGGATATGGCGTGGGTGCGCTGACGGTGTTTACCAGGCCAGGCCCGCAGCAGGAGGCTGACGATTGACCTATCTCTACTTGTATCTCGGCATTGGCTTGCTGGTCGGGATTGGGTTCAGCGTTCGTGGCGCGCGTGCCTATGCTAAGGCCCCAGCAATAACCGAGGTGGCAGCGCAGGCCCTTGACCCAGACTGGCAGCCGCCGAAGCGGCGCTGGTTACCCCTGATTCTGATCAGTAGCCTGATTTGGCCGATGCTGCTCCTGCTTCTTCTGGTGGATCGACCGTTAAAGCCGGCAGCCCCGATGCCAGAATTCGCGGTGACTTCACAGCATCTGCAGGAGGCTCTCTCTGTGGTTGAAATCGAAGCTCGAGAACGGGTTTTCGATCCGCTTGGCACGGTGCCGGATGTGCCATTCGGACACCTGAATACAGCTTGGCAGGAATTTCTTGCGCAGTGCGAGGAGGGGGGTGAGTTCAGGCGGTTTGCGGCTGATTGGGATGCAGGTTGGTGCCGGGGGCGGCGCGAAGGTTATGTCGAGATGGTGGATGGCCAGCCGGGGCGTTTCTTTATGACGCTGTGCAAGACGCTGCCGGAGGAGTAACCGGTAGCTACCCGCTTAGCCCCAGAGGTTGTTGCAAATGCGCTGAACCGCAGCGTTTGCGGCTCTGCAATCAAATAGTCGCGGATCAAAGTGACCGCCCACCCAAGCCAGTGCCTCCTGGCCTTCTTCACTGTCCGGCTGGGCAATCACCTGCAGGAAGTCCTGATACCCCGTTACGCCACCCACGTCCTCCGGTGGGCAAGCGCCTGCACCATCCAGTACCTCGCACCAGGTGCCGGAAGCATTGCTCGGCTTCTGTGCTTCCAGTGCAATCACGTGTTGCCAGCTATCGCCAAAGTCATAGGTGTAGCGCACACGACCAACATTCTTGAACACTTTTGTCATCTTGATGCGTCGGTCGTCCTGGGCATCGTCCTGCAGGTCGGCAAACTCCGGATCCAGTGGTGTGTAACGATTGAGCCCAACCTGAAACTCATGCAGGTGGCAGCTGTGCCAGCCGAATGCCGCCTGGATGAAGTGGTGAAGCTTGCGTAGCGTGCAATCGCTGGTTACCCGAATTCGACGCCATACGGGCGGCTCGATCTGCAGCGGTTCCAGTTGAATAAACAGGGTGTACATCGATGGTTGGGTTGCCATGGGTGATCCTAGGGTTACTTGTAAAACCACTGCTGCAGTTGCTCAAGGTTACCGACCACAATCTGCTGGGCAGTGGGTTTGGCGTGAACCTTGGTCGGGTCGATCTGGTAGCGCTGTAACACGTATTGTACCAATGCGCCTCGGGTCTGGATTTCCAGCTGTCCGTCGATCATGCCGTAGTCCGTTTCCACGATTGCCCGCTGTTCCGGCTTCAAGCGTGAGTCCGGCTCAATGATCACGGCAACTTGGGTGTTCCAGGCAGTATCTGCTTCGCGGGTGTTGCCTGAGAGATCATCCATCAACTCAGGCACGCCACGGAAGCGACTCAGTACGAAGTCGCGATAATCGCCGTTCTTCTCGCAGTAGGCACGCACATGCCAGCGCATACCGGTAAACACCAGTGTGTGCGGCGCGATCAATCGCGTCTCGCCATCGGGCGTGGTGAAGGACACATACTCACATTCAAGGCGCTGACCTTCACGACAGGCCTTCAGCAACGGCCGCAGTACCTCAGGGCGCACAGACCTGTCCGGCACATCCAATACCTCGGTATGCGCATAGGCCAATGCCAGCCCCTCGATATGTGGCGCCCGGTCGTGGCTTTGATTCAGCAGATGCAGGTAGGCGCTGGCGCTGTCGTCGATAAAGCGTGGTTGAAAGCGCTTGCTTGGTACATAGCCCTTCAGATGCTTGTCGTACTCAAGGTTCTTCGAGGCATGCTCGGTGATGTAGGTATTGATGTCCTTGGAGGCCTGCTGGCGGCTGATGCCAAAGCTCTGGATCAAGTGCTGTGTGGTCAGCCGACCTTCCCACCAGGCAACCGTTTCGATCAGGCGGTAGCGAAGGGCAAGATCCCAGCGGACGGATTCAGGGGTGTTGCTGCGTTTCATGGTGTCCTTACCTGTGCGAAAACTTTACCTGTATAGGTAAACAATATAGATCTGTCTAGAAAATCTACATATGTTCCTGTTTGGCTGCAAGCCTTCCTGCTGCAGCTTTCTCGTTATGGAAAACAGGGTGAAACATATGGCATTGATCGAATGTGGAGAGTGCGGTAGCACGGTGAGTGAACTGGCAGCAGCCTGCCCGAATTGCGGCGCACCGGTTAGCAGGCGCGCTGACGCGAGTGCGTGCGTGTAGTGGAGCAGCCACGTAGCGTTGGGTTCTGGCTTGGCGTGGGGATCTTCCTGTTTCCGTTGATGTTTAGCTGGTTCCTGTTACGCAAGGGGCACTCCACAACAAGTCGGGTGATCGGCTTTATCTGGCTGGGTTTGTCTCTGCTTTTGATGGCTGGGCAGCATGAAACAGAGACGAATAGCCATTCCGTTGCTCGGTCTGGTACAAGCACAGCTGCACCTGCAGCATCCCGTCCGGCACCGGTGGACCAACCGCTGTTGCAGGTTACTGCGAGCCAGTTGGCACAGGCCTATGACCGCAATACCGTGGCGGCGGATCAGCAGTTCAAGGGCAAGCGATTTCAAGTTACGGGTGTCGTCGACTCGATTAACACCAACTTTCTTGGGCGTCCCTATTTGACGCTCCGTGGCGGTGTGAATCAGTTCATGGAGCCGCAGTTCGAGCTGGATCGTAGCTATGAGTCCTACGCGGCCAAACTTCAGGCCGGCATGCGTGTCAGTCTTGTGTGCACGGGTAGCGGTGATGTGGCTAAAACGCCGATGTCCAAGGGTTGCAAGCCCGCGGATTGAGGTCGCTTTGACTTGCGCGTATTGAACGCTTGAGCTGGCTGCGTTAGCTATCCAGAATGTAGCGGATAGTATTTACTGCAGGCGACGCAGTGCGCAGCCGCGGTGAAACGGCTCTTTTTGACAATTGGGATGTGATACGTGCCAGATTACCAACCTCCGTTAACGCTGACTCCCCGCATGCTCGCTCTAGTGGCCGAGATCAGCGAGCTGGTTGGGCGTTTGAGCGCACAGGAGCAGAGCCGCCTTACCCCGCAGCTTCGGCGCGGCAATCGGATTCGAACCATTCAGGCATCTCTTGCCATCGAAAACAATACCTTGAGCGTTGAGCAGGTGACTGCGGTGCTTGATGGCAAGCGAGTGCTCGGGTTGCCGGCGGAGATTCAGGAGGTACGTAATGCGTTTGCGGCTTACGATGCTATGGCCGGTTGGCAACCCGACTCGGTGGAGCACCTGCTGACAGCACATCGCCTGCTCATGCATGGGTTGCTGGACGATGCCGGGTGCTATCGAGCGGGCGGTGTAGGTATTTATCGCGGCGAGCAACTGCTGCACATGGCGCCACCGCCCAGCCGGGTTGCTTTGCTTATGCAGGACTTACTTGCCTGGCTCGCTGCTACCGAGCTACCGGCACTGATAGCCAGTTGCGTGTTTCATTACGAGTTCGAATTTATCCATCCCTTTGCGGACGGTAATGGGCGCATGGGGCGACTCTGGCAGACGCTAATCCTGAGTCGCTGGCAGCCATTGCTGGCTTATCTGCCGGTGGAGACGGTCATCCAGGCACATCAAGGTGAGTATTACGCAGCACTTGCCGAAGCTGACAAGGTATCCGAAGCCTCCCCGTTTGTGCTGTTCATGCTGGGGGCTCTGCGCGAAGCGTTGCTTGAAGCGGTAGCTGGCGACCAAGTAAGCGACCAAGTAGAACGGTTGATGGCGGTGCTGCAGCCAGGTGTTGCACTGAAAGCGAGTGAATTGATGGAGCTTTTGAATCTCTCTCATCGTCACAGCTTCGGCAAATCGTATTTGAAGCCGGCGCTTGCCGCCGGCTTGATCGAAATGACTGACCCCGCGTCGCCGCGGAGTCCTGCGCAGCGTTATCGACGCAAGCTGCTTTGATAGTGTCAGAGCGCGGGCCTCGGCTGCGTCATGCCATCAGGTCGATCTGGTACACATACTCAGGGTAAGGCGTTACGCAGAGCGCAAGGGAGTGTGGCCGGGGAGGGTGTCTTGCGGAGTACAAGTATGCAGGGATCGCTGTTTGATCAGTCGCCATCCGGCGATGCTGAGTTGCCGCCCCCAGGGCGTATGCCGCTTAATCACGGAGGCCGTCAGGTTCATCGCACCCTGATGCCAGACCTTTTGGCTGATGGCGATGCACTAGTTGTAACCGGCTACAGCGGGCTCGACCAGCTCATACGCTTGGTAAGTCAACGAGGGGACGCTGCAGGTCAGCTCAGACTGTTGCTGGGCACGGAACCCTCCTCAAGCAGCTCACAGGATTTTTCCCTGCACAATAGGAGTTTTGAGCAGGAAGTACGTTCTTATTGGCTCAGCAGAGGGATCTCCCTGCGCTTGAGCGGACAACTGATTCATTGCATTGAGTTGCTTCGGAATGGGCTCGTTTCAGTCCGCTATCCGGGGTCGGGGCCTCGTGTGCATGCCAAAATCTACTGTACGCAAGTGGCTGTTACCCTGGGTTCCAGCAACTTCACTGCACCGGGTCTGCACTCGCAGCATGAGGCCAACGCCCGCTTTACCCCCAAAGACGAGCCGCGGCGTTACCGCGAGATATGGCAATACGCTGAGTTTCTATGGGAGCATGGTACCGATGCTAAGGACGCTTTACTGGCGCTACTGGAAAATCTGCTGCGCTGTGTAACCTGGCGAGAAGCACTCGCTCGGGCCTGTGCCGAGCTGCTTGAGGGGGACTGGGCTGCCAGCTATCTGGAGTCTCTTGGACATTCCTCAGATGTCACGCTCTGGCCTTCCCAGCGCAAGGGTATCGGTCAGGCACTGTATCTCATCGAGACGGTGGGAGGCGTGTTGATCGCGGATGCGACTGGCTCGGGCAAGACCCGAATGGGCGTGCATCTACTGCGTGCCGTTTATGATCGGATCTGGTCAGCATCCCGTGGGCATAAAGGCCTGATTGCGATGGTGTGCCCGCCCTTGGTATTGGCCAACTGGGAGCGCGAAAGCCTGCGTTGCTTCCTCCAGATCAATATTCGCTCTCATGGCGCATTGAGTCACTCCAGAGCAGGGGACGAGAGCGTCATCTCCGACCTAATGGTGCGGTCACAAACCCTGGCGGTTGATGAGGCGCACAATTTCCTGAGCCAGACGTCTAACCGCTCTCGTCAATTGGTTCATAACCTGGCTGATCAGGTCGTGCTGTTTACAGCAACCCCGTTCAATCGATCCGCCAGCGACCTGCTGCGTATGATCGACATTCTTGGTGCGGACAACTTCGATGATCAGGTGCTAGCCAGCCTGGAACGACTGACGCGTCTGAAAGGCGGGTTGAGAGACGCGGCACCAGAGGATCTCGCGACGCTTAAGAGTGCATTGGCCGGATTCATGGTGCGTCGCACCAAGAAACAGCTCAACAGCATGGTCGATCTTGAACCGGACGCATATCGCTTGTCTTCCGGCCGAGTTTGCCGATATCCGGAGCATCATTCGCAGGTCTACGAGCTGAATGAAAGTGCGAACGACATTAAGCTTGCCGGAGAGATCCTGGCAATTGCCCGGTCATTGGTGGGCATAACGCATTTTGAAAAAGCTTTGTACCTGCCCGAGAGCCATGCTCGATCTGGAATGAGTGCTGAGGCCTACCTGCAAATGCGGCTGAAATCCGCCAAAGGGCTTGCCTGCCATCATGTTATGGCCAGTTTGCGCTCATCCCGACTCGCCTTGTTCCGGCATATTCTCGGTGAGCGCGAGGCATTGCAACGGTTACATCTGCAGCATGATCTTGCAGTGGAGGGCGACGATACCACCGGCAATATGCGGGAGCGCATTACTGCTCTGCAGGGGCGTATTCCTGAGAATCGCCTGGGCATCGAGTTACCCGACTGGCTATCAGACCAGGAGGAACATCGCCGGGAGTGCGAAGCGGAGGTAGGTCGTTACACTTATATCCTGATGCGCTTGGAGCGCATGAGCGACGGCAGGGAACAGCGTAAATGCCAGCTGTTACTTGGCCTGGCTCGGCAGCACGAGCAAGTCATTGCCTTCGATCATTTTCCTTTGACGTTACGTCATCTTCAGTACCTTATGGCGCGGTCGCATGGCGACAACCGTGTCGAGGTTTTGCTTGGGGTAGGGGGCAAGAAACGGCAGAACCAGGCGCTGCAGGCGCGACTCGATCCTGAGCGTGGGAAGGGGCGGGTGATCGCGCTGTGCAGCGATGCCTTGTCTGAGGGCGTTAACCTGCAGCGCGCCTCGGCAATGGTGCATCTGGATATGCCCAGCGTGGTGCGTTACGCCGAGCAGCGGGTCGGTCGCATAGACCGTATGGATAGCCCCCATGACAGCATCGAATGCTGGTGGCCCAGGGACGCCGATACCTTTGCTCTCAAGGCAGATGAGCGGTTTATTGCGCGCGTAGAGGATGTTGAGTCTTCGCTTGGCGGTAACTTGCAACTGCCCGATGCCCTGCTGGCCAACTCAGGACCAGAGCGGCTGATAACACCAGAGCAACAGCAGCAGGAGCTTGAGGAGCGCGCATCTATCCCCTGGGACGGTGTTGAGGATGCATTCGCAGCGGTGCGAGGGCTGCTCGAAGGGGATCGAGCGATGCTGACGGCAGAGGACTACACCATGGTTAGAGAAGAAACTCTGGCGGTCTTGTCCCGTGTCAGTCTGGTGAAGTCCGATCAACCGTGGCTATTTGTTTGTCTGGCCGGAGAGGCCAAAAGGGCGCCTCGCTGGGTGTTGATCGTTGATCAGCAGCCTAAGCCGTTGGTGCATTTGCCGGATATTGTCGAACAGCTGCGGCAACGCTTGGGGCAGGGGCAGAAGGACCTCCCGCTCAGTCATGGTGCTGGGCGGCAACTTGAGCGCTTCCTCGTAAGGTTGTCTGAGCAGGAGCGTCTGTTGCTGCCGCAACGTAAACAGCGTGCACTGGATCAGATGCAGGATGTTATTTCAGTCTGGGCAAGCCGCAAGGGGTGGATTGAAAGCACTGGTCAGGCTGATGCTATTCAGCGTTTGTTGCAGACGCTCAAGCATAACCACATAGAAGGCTGCCCCGATTGGGCGCAGCTGGCGGACGCCTGGTTGGATCTCGTGCGGCCTACATGGTTTGGCTATCTGAACAAGGTTGCTCGACGCTCACAGATTGTCCGCTTGCGTGACATTCGCAAGGCGCTACTCGCTGAGGCGTTGCCGGCTTCGACTATCATCGAGCGGATCTCGGGCATCGCCCTGCGGCAAACTTGGGAAGAAAGAATTGTTGCGTGTGTGCTGGGTTACTCCGGCACACAGACGGAATAAGGTAACTAGTGCCCTGTCTGCTTAGGCGAATTACGTCAGACCTGCCTGAAAACTTGACCTGTATGCATGACCATTATTGGTCTGTCAGCTAACGCGACATATCATCCAACTGTGCCCGCTTGGAGTGGGCAGGGATGGAACCCCTTGGTCATGGATGACCGACTCTGTTTCAGCGTCTCCGGCAAAAACACTGCGGGAGACAACAACCGCTTTACCCCGTGACTGTCGCTGGCTAAAGTGATGGCCATCACACTTCGCCGCAGGTCATCAGGGATGGACCGCGTGATGCTGCCTGCTTCGCTCTTCCTCCCTGCTTGCCTCCGGTAATCCGCGTTGTTTCAAGGCCGCCGTAGCGTGGCTTGCAGGAGTTTCGTTATGCATGATCAGGCCCGCCTGTCGCAGTCGCTGTTGGCTTTGGTGCCGGTCGATGGTTCCAGCATTGGCAACCAGTCGTTGTTCGAGCAGTTGAGTGCTGCCTTTCCCGATCTTTCTCAGGATGCATTTGTCGATGCGCGTGATGCGTTGATTGCGCAGGGTGTGCTGCAGAAAGGACGAGGGCGTGGTGGTTCGGTCAAGCGCAGTGAGGCCGATGGCAGCGCTGTGGCTGCGAAGCCTGCGGCAGTAAAGAAACCGGCGCACAGCGCCGAGAAAGCCGCTGTCAGCAGCATGGATGACCTGAAGAAGACCCTCTGGGCGACCGCCGACAAGCTGCGCGCTAATATGGATGCCGCCGAGTACAAGCACATCGTGCTTGGGCTGATCTTCCTCAAGTACATTTCCGACAGCTTCGCCAGCCGCCGCGCCGAGTTGGAGCGCAAGCTGACCGATGAAAGCGATGACTACTATCTGGGTGATGACGACCCCGAGTTGCTGGCCGCCGAGCTGGAAGACCGCGATTACTATCGCGAGGTCAACGTGTTCTGGGTGCCGGAAGTGGCGCGCTGGGAGTCGATCCGCTCAGCTGCCAAGCAGGCGGACATCGGCAAGCGTATTGATGATGCGCTAGCGGCCATTGAGGCAGAAAACCCGCGCCTGAAGAATATCTTGGACAAGCGCTACGCCCGCGCCCAACTGCCGGATGGCAAGCTGGGTGAGCTGGTGGATCTGGTATCCACCATCGGCTTTGGTGACGACACCGGCAAGGCGCGCGATCTGTTGGGGCAGGTGTACGAATACTTCCTCGGCCAGTTCGCCAGTGCCGAAGGCAAGAAGGGTGGGCAGTTCTATACGCCGGCCAGCATTGTGAAAACCCTGGTGGCGGTGCTCAACCCTCACCACGGCAAGGTCTACGACCCTTGCTGCGGCTCGGGCGGCATGTTTGTGCAGTCCGAGAAGTTCATCGAGGCTCACGGCGGCAAGCTGGGCGATGTGTCCATCTACGGCCAGGAGTCCAACCCCACAACCTGGCGTTTGGCGGCGATGAACCTGGCCATTCGTGGTATCGACTTCAACCTTGGCAAGGAGCCGGCGGATACATTTATCCGCAATCAGCACACTGACCTGCGTGCCGACTTTGTATTGGCCAACCCGCCGTTCAATATCAGCGACTGGTGGCACGGCAGTCTGGAAGGGGACCCGCGCTGGGTTTTCGGCACACCGCCGCAGGGCAATGCCAACTACGCCTGGCTGCAACACATGCTGTATCACCTCAAGCCCAGTGGCCGCGCCGGTATCGTACTAGCCAACGGCTCCATGAGCTCCAGCCAGAATAGCGAAGGCGATATCCGCCGCGCCATGGTCGAGGCCGATGTGGTGGAAGTGATGGTCGCGCTGCCCGGTCAGCTGTTCTTCAATACCCAGATTCCCGCCTGCCTGTGGTTTCTCGCTAAGGACAAACGTCATAGCCAAAGCCCCGGCGGCGTCGACCGCAGCGGGCAGGTGCTGTTTATTGATGCCCGCAAACTCGGCACCAGCGTCAGCCGCGTACAGATTGAGCTGACCGATGCCGATATCGAACGCATCGCAGAGACTGTCGCCGCCTGGCGCGGCGAAACCCTCGATGCGCCGGACTCCACCTCCCGTCATTCCCGCGAAGGCGGGAATCTAGTCGAGCCCTACGAGGACATCCCCGGCTTCTGCCGCAGCGTCACCCTTGCCGAAATCGCTGAGCACGGTCATGTACTTACGCCGGGCCGCTATGTCGGTGCCGAAGAGGTGGAAGACGACGACGAAGCCTTTGCCGAAAAAATGCAGCGGCTGACCAAGCAGTTGGGCGCGCAGATGCAGAAGGGAGCAGAACTCGATCAGTTGATCCGGCAGAAGCTAGGGGGGCTGGGGTATGAGTTCTGATCATGTCATGAATTTAAAACTGGGTGAGTTTGCGAAGATAAAGGGTGGGAAGCGTATGCCTTCTGGAACCCCGCTGGTTTCCTATCGGACGGACCATCCGTATCTAAGAATTGTCGATTTCAAAGATGGATCAATCGATAGGTCTAATCTCCAATACGTGCCTAATGAGGTTTTCCCAGCAATCTCTCGGTATGTGATTTCATCGAAAGATTTATACATTTCAATCGTTGGGACTATTGGGCTGGTTGGCACTGTCCCACCAGATTTGAGCGGAGCGAACCTGACGGAGAATGCAGCAAAAATCTGCGAAATTGATAGCTCACTTATAAATCGCGACTACCTAGGTTATTTTTTGCGCTCAGAAGTTGGTCAGGCTGAGATAAGGTCCCTTGCGGTAGGTTCAACCCAGCCAAAGTTAGCTCTTTTTCGAATTGAACAGATAGCTGTGCCATGCCCACCACTGGAAGTACAGCTGGGTATTGCGTCTTTGCTAGGTGCCCTCGACGACCGCATCACCCTGCTACGCGAAACCAACACCACCCTGGAAGCCATCGCCCAGGCGCTATTCAAATCCTGGTTCATCGATTTCGACCCCGTGCGCGCCAAGGCCGAAGGCCGCCAGCCGGAAGGCGCTATACAGGGATGTATGAGTGCCGCTGAAGGCAGGATGCCGAAAGCGGCCATGGACGCCACCACCGCCGCCCTGTTTCCCGATAGCTTTGAAGAGTCCGAACTGGGGTTGGTGCCGAAGGGGTGGAGCATCGGGTGTGTCGGTGACTTGGCAAATCAAAAGAAGGGCTCTGTGAACCCTTTGGCCTCTCCTGAGGTGCTTTTCGAGCACTACAGTTTGCCCGCGTTCGACAGTGATCAAGCCCCGGTTTTTGAGCTTGGTCAGCAGATCAAAAGCAACAAAACCCCCTTGCCAGATGAGGCTGTGCTGCTGTCGAAGCTCAATCCCCACATACCGCGTGTATGGCTGCCAGTTAACCATGGAGCCAATGCTGTCTGCTCAACAGAGTTTCTGGCTTACTCGCCGCAGGAAGGTGTGTCCAAAGAGCTAATCTATTGTTTGTTTGTGGCTGCCGAGTTTCAGCAACAGCTCTGCCAGTTGGTGACGGGAACCTCGAATAGTCATCAGCGCGTTAAGCCAGATCAGGTATTACTGGTCAAAATACCGATTGCAGATAAGCCCGTCCTCAAGGCTTTTGCCGAGTTAGCAAAACCTCTTTTTGAGAGGGTGCATGCGAACCGGCAACAAGCCCAAACTCTCACCCAACTCCGTGACACCCTCTTACCTCGCCTGATCTCCGGTCAGCTGCGCCTGCCTGAAGCCGAGTCCCTGATGGAGAAAGCCCTGTGAGCGACAGCAACACCCAAGCATTCAAGAACTGGATGATTGCTGCGGGCAAGTCAGCCAATACCGTCAGCAATTATGTGAGTGGCGTAAATACGGTTTCCAGGCACTACGGCCGGGATGTGTTTGCAATTCTGGACCTGGCTGAGCTCGCTCGACTTTGTACTCAGTACGGTTCGGGCGGTGAACACGCCGAAATCGGTGCGAGCAATAGCAATAACGTGCACAGCGGACTGCGGCAGTGGTTTGTTTATCAAACCGAGCGCCAGGCTGTGGTCAGTGAGGCCGTGCTTGACCGCGTGTGTGTCGAAAGACCGGGCGATGCCGTGGTCCGCGAGCAGGTGCGACACGTCGCCGAGTCGATATGCAAACGTTATCCCAGTGCTGATGTTTATCCCTTACGGCGCAAAAACGCGAAAGATATTTACCTGGGCTTCGGCAATAAGGAACCGGGCACTCGCGCTAAGGGCATCGCCGTGGTGCTCCTTGTTCGTGCTAATGGTATCCGGTGTGGGTTGCAGCACAATGGTGCTCTGCACAAGCAGCTCAAGCAAATGGGCCAAGAGAGCTCAGGCCTTGCCCGTTTCAACGGCGTCGAGACGGCTTCAGTAGAGCAAGTTCAAGACTGGTTGGGGCAGTTGGATGCCGTACTTGGATCGGTGTTTAGCCGCGCGCTGAATGACGGCAACGCGAGGCGTGTGGAGGACTACATGTCGGCAGAGATAGAGCAAGCAGATGATCAGGAAGCACCGACAGGTGAAGAGTCTCTCGTCAGATCGGAGGATAGGAGCATGAACACGGTCCCTTTGAACCAAATTCTGTTCGGCCCGCCCGGTACCGGCAAGACCTACAACACCATCAACGAAGCGCTGAAGATTCTGGCGCCGCAGCTTTGGGAGCAGAACAGTGGTGACGACCCCGACTCGCGCAAACGCTTGAAAGAGGCGTTCGATGAGCTTGTTGACAAGGAGCGTATCCGCTTTGTGACCTTTCATCAGAGCTTCAGCTATGAGGACTTTGTGGAAGGTCTGCGCGCTCGCACGGATGAGACAACTGGCCAGTTGCGTTATGACGTGGTGGATGGGGTATTTAAGTCACTCTGTGAGGCTGCTGCGTCCAAGGTGACTCGACACGCTGAGGCACCTTCTGAGGTCGGTCAGCGGCGAGTGTGGAAAATGTCGTTGGGCAATACCTTGGGTGATGATGCCAGCATTTTTCAGGAGTGCATCAATGGGGGGTATGCGCTGCTGGGCTATGGCGGCGGTATCAATTTTGCGGGCTGCACCAACCGGCAGCAGGTGCAGGAGCGTTTTGCCGAGGAAGGTGTTGTACCAGGCAATCCTGGAACGGATTACGGTATCACCAGCGTGACTGCATTTGTGGCCAAGATGAAGGTCGGTGACCTGATTGTTGTGTCGGACGGGAACTTCAAGTTTCGGGCTATCGGTGAAGTGACAGGGGATTACCAGTTCAAGCCGCATAGCGAATTTGATGCGGATTACTCGCAAATGCGGCCGGTGAGGTGGCTGCGGCATTACCAGCCTTCCTTGCCACACTCGGAGCTGCTGAATGCGCAGTTCAGCCAAATGACACTCTACGAACTACGCGCTCCGACCCTCAATCAGGAGAAGCTTGAGCGCTTGCTGGGCGCCAGTGCTTCGGAGGGGAGTGCGGAGAATGACGCTCGGGTACTGATCATTGATGAGATCAACCGGGGCAGCGTTTCTCGCATCTTTGGTGAGCTGATCACGTTGATCGAAGAGAGTAAGCGAGCCGGTAGACCCGAGGCGTTGCCCATCGTGCTGCCTTACTCTCAGACGCGATTCACGGTGCCGGATAACCTCTACATCATCGGAACAATGAACACTACCGACCGCTCGTTGGCTGGGCTAGATATCGCCCTGCGTCGTCGTTTTGTGTTCAAGGAAATGCCGCCCCGGCCAGAGTTGCTGGATGATGTAACGGTGGCGGGTGTGAATGTGGGGCAGTTGCTGCGGGTCATGAATCAGCGCATTGAAGTGCTGCTTGATCGAGACCACTGCCTGGGACACGCCTACTTTATGCCTTTGGCGGATGATTCGACGATAGATCGGCTTGCGAATATTTTCCGCAACCAAATACTCCCGCTACTCCAGGAGTATTTCTTCGAAGACTGGCAACGCATTGGCTGGGTACTGAACGACCATCGGAAGGCAGCTGGCGACCGCTTTATCCAGCAGAAGAGCGGCCAGGCAATAGCATTGTTTGGGCCGGATGTGGGGGAGGGTCTGGCTGATGGTGTCTGGGCGTTGAATGAGGATGCGTTCGAGCGCCAAGAGGCTTACCTCGGCATTATCGACGCGTCTCGCCTTGCAGTAGAGCCTGAGGTTAAACGGCAGGCGTCTCACGGCGATTTTGTTCTTCGGGAGCTGATGAGCGGGACGATTGAACTTCTGCACAACGGCAAGTTAAAGCAGCCAGTGTTGCCGGTGCTGCGTGAACTAGCCAGTGATGCTGGCATAGACATTCAGAATGCAAACGGTAACGACCTGAACACTCGCACGCTCGGCAGCAAGCTGATCACGCATCTGAGTAATGGTGGCTAGTGAGCAAGCCTATCGTCATTCGCGAGTACGCTCGTCTGACCACTGAGCAGGTGGAGAATACGCTCGACCTGGCTCACGTTTCGGCGAGTGCGTTCGATTGGCTGTGTGAACTGAGCGCTCAATTTAGCCGCAATGGCGCGCGCCTGTTGCAGCTGGATGGCAAGAGGGCATTGAAGTGGGACTCATACGTCGGGGTGCTGGAAACACCCTGTGGTACGCGCTTAGAAATTGTACCCAAACACCACGAAGAGGGTGACTGCTTGCAAAATGGCCGGCAGTTGCTGCGCAAGCTGATTCAACGTGCCTTGAACCTCGGTAATCCCCCCATTTTTAGT
>DBHE01000241.1 GCA_002296055.1 Pseudomonadaceae bacterium UBA836 | reverse complement strand
CTGGGTGACGCCGAACATGAAGGCGCCGACCGAGGAGACCATGTTGAAGTTGGCGAACATCACGTTGTAATCCGGAATCCGCCGCGGCATCCCCGCCAGCCCGACAAAGTGCATCGGGAAGAACGCCAGGTTCATGCCGATGAAGCTCATCCAGAAATGGGTTTTGGCCAGGGTTTCGTCATACATGTGGCCGGTCCATTTGGGTAGCCAGTAGTAGGCCGAGGCAAAGATGCCGAAGATGGCGCCGGGCACCAGCACGTAGTGGAAGTGGGCGACCACAAAGTAGGTGTCGTGGTACTGGAAGTCCGCCGGAGCAATGGCCAGCATCAGGCCGGAAAAGCCGCCGATGGTGAACAGAATCACAAAGGCCACGGCGAACAGCATGGGCGCTTCGAAGGTCAGCGCTCCGCGGAACATGGTGCTGACCCAGTTGAACACCTTCACCCCGGTGGGTACGGCAATCAGCATGGTGGCGTACATGAAGAACAGCTCACCGGTGATCGGAATGCCCACGGTAAACATGTGGTGTGCCCAGACGATGAACGACAGAAAGGCGATGGCGGCCGTGGCGTAGACCATCGAGGTGTAGCCGAACAGCGGCTTGCGGCTGAAGGCCGGAATGATCTGGCTGACCGCACCAAAGGCCGGCAGGATCATGATGTACACCTCGGGGTGCCCGAAGAACCAGAAGATATGCTGGAACATCACCGGGTCACCGCCACCGGCGGCGTTGAAGAAGCTGGTGCCGAAGTGAATGTCCATCAGCATCATGGTCACCACCCCGGCCAGTACCGGCATTACCGCAATCAGCAGGAAGGCGGTGATCAGCCAGGTCCAGACGAACAGCGGCATTTTCATCAGCGTCATGCCGGGGGCGCGCAGGTTTAGAATGGTGGCGATGATGTTGATCGCGCCCATGATCGAGCTGATGCCGGCCAGGTGAATGGCAAAGATGAAAAAGGTGACGCTGGGTGGTGCGTAGGTAGTCGACAGCGGCGCGTAGAAGGTCCAGCCGAAGTTGGGCCCGCCGCCTTCCATGAACAAGGTCGAGACCAGCAGCCCGAAGGCCATTGGCAGCAGCCAGAAGCTGAAGTTGTTCATGCGCGGCAGCGCCATGTCTGGTGCGCCGACCATCAGCGGAATCATCCAGTTGGCCAGGCCGACGAACGCCGGCATCACCGCACCAAAGACCATGATCAGGCCGTGGGTGGTGGTCATCTGGTTGAAGAACTCGGGCTGCACCAGTTGCAGACCGGGCTGGAACAGCTCGGCGCGGATGACCATGGCCATCGAGCCGCCGAGCAGGAACATGGCAAAGCTGAACCACAGGTACATCGAGCCGATGTCCTTGTGGTTTGTAGTGAGCACCCAGCGCATCAGGCCCTTGGCCGGACCGTGGGCATGGTCGTGGTGATGGGTATCGATCACAGCACTCATGACAGGTCTCCTATTGGCCTTCTTTGGCTTTCAGCACGTCGACGGGCGCCAGCATTTCGCGGGTGTCGTTGCCCCAGGCATTGCGCTCGAAGGTGATGACGGCGGCAACGTCTACTTCCGAGAGTTGCTTGCCGAACGCCGCCATGGCCGTGCCCGGTACGCCGTTGAGCACGATATCCAGGTGCTGGGCCATATCCTCGGTGACGATGGTGCTGCCCTTGAGCGCCGGGAACATCGGCGGCAGGCCTTCGCCGTTGGGCTGGTGACAGGAGGCACAGGCGGAGGCGTAAACCTTCTCGCCGCGCTCGACGAGTTCCTCGAGCGTCCACTCCTTCTCGCGCAGCTCAGCCTCTTTGGCGGCGGCCTCTTTCTGCTCGGCCAGCCAGGCGTCGTATTCGGCCTGCGGCAGCACCTCGACCACCACCGGCATGAAGCCGTGGTCCTTGCCGCACAGTTCGGTGCACTGGCCGCGGTAGATGCCGGGCTCTTCTACGCGGGTCCAGGCTTCGTTGATAAAACCTGGGATGGCGTCCTTCTTGACCGCAAAGTCCGGTACCCACCAGGAGTGGATAACGTCGGCAGCGGTCACCAGGAAGCGGACCTTCTTGCCGACTGGAATCACCAGCGGGTTGTCCACCTCGAGCAGGTAGTTGGGGTTTTTGTCGCTGACGTTGCCGATTTCTTCGCGCGGGGTCGACATGCTGCTGAAGAAGCTCACGCCTTCACCCACGTACTGGTACTGCCAGCGCCACTGGTAGCCGGTGACCAGGATATCGATGTCCGCCTCGTCGGCGTCGTAGATGTCGATCAGGGTTTTGGTGGCCGGAATCGCCATGACGATAAGAATCGCCAGCGGCACGACGGTCCATAGAATTTCCACGCCCAGGTGTTCATGGAAGGTGGCGGGCTTGCTGTCCTCGGACTTGCGATGCATCAGCATCGACCAGAACATGACGCCAAACACCACAATGCCGATCACTACACAGATCCAGAAGATGGTCATGTGCAGGTCGAACACGGACTGACTGACTTCGGTGACGCCCCGGCGCATGTTGACGCCCCACTCGGCACTCGCTTGGGCGCCGAGCACAGACAGGGACAGTCCAACCGGCCAGGTGATTGCTGCTCGCAACATTCCCGGTCCCCCTTTATTGTTTTTATCGCTACCGGTGCACGGAACGGAGGGGGTATGAGGCCGCTAACAGGCAGCACAGATACCCTGACAGGCTGCGAACCGCAGGGGATAGCGCACAGTGGCGTTACCCTTTTCCCCGCGACCAGAACTTCCCCCACAGGCCACCAGACATTTGGAGTATAGACAGGGGACCGGACTGCGCAATGTTGTCATGCACTGCGTCTTTTCGACTTCTTATTGCAATTTGTTCTGATGACTCGGGGTGAGTCACTTTGACGATGTCGACCGGCTCTGCTAGGTTTTCCGCTTTCAAATAGTGTCAAAGTGATGCTGCTCCTGGGCAGCTTCCGGTTGCCGTTGTGGAGCTTGAGTATGAACATCGCTGGGCTAAAACGCCGTATTGCCGAGGCAACGGCGCAGAGTGATTCGCGGGAGGGGATGCAAGCCTGGCTGCAGACCCGGATCGCGGACCTGCATCCTTCGATACGTTTGCAGGAGGACCCGGTCGGGCACCTGCAGCGCTTTGCTACTGCCTACATCGAGCAGGTTCCGGATGTGTTGGAAGCCGCCGCTGCGGTGGCTGAGTCGGCCAGTCTCAAGCCGCGCATGCTGCCGGTGCTGAAGGTGGCCGAAGCCTTCTTTCTGCAGCCGCCAGACCTGCCGGCCGAGCACCGTGGACTGGTCACCCTGCTGGACGAGGCCTATCTCGCGCACCGGCTGGTGGAAGAGGTGAATGACCGCTATGTGTCTCACGGTGGTGAATCGTTGATTCCCATGGACACTACGCGCGCCAACCTGATTGTGCATCACTTGCTGGGCGAGTCCTTCGCCAACCGGCTGGATGCTGCGGTCGAGGAAGCGGTGGCCGGGTTGCTGCCCGAAGACCTGTTCCAGACAACCGAGTTTCAAACCTATCGCGCGCAATTGGACTCTGCCAGCGTACAGCGCCTATGGGCGCAGTGGCCGTGCATGTCGCAGCAACTGGGTGTGGATATCGAACTGCGCGGCGTCGCCTGAGCAGGCACCGCCGCGCTTTCGCTTCAGTCTTTCTTTTTCAAGCGCGGGTTGGGGAAGAACTGCACCGTCTGGCTGGTGGGCTTTTTCGGCGCCTTGCGCACCTCATTGACCCGGGTGCCCAGTTCCTTGGGCACCGAGTTGCCACGCGCATCGAGTGTGTCGGTATAACCGCACTGCACGCACTCACGGTGCGGCACGCCGTCTACCTCGTACATCTTGATGGTATCCATGGTGCTGCACGCCGGGCAGACCGCGCCGGCGATAAAGCGCTTTACCGGACCGCTCATGCTGCCTGCCCGCTCAGGCCGCTGTGGCGCAGCAGCGGGTCAATCGACGGTTCACGACCACGGAAAGCCACGAACAACGCCATCGGCGCCTCGCTGCCGCCACGGGCAAGGATATTGTCGCGGAAGGCGCGGCCCGTCTCGGCGTTCAGCACGCCCTCTTCCTCAAAGCGCGAAAAGGCATCGGCCGACAGCACTTCTGCCCACTTGTAGCTGTAGTA
>DBHE01000055.1 GCA_002296055.1 Pseudomonadaceae bacterium UBA836 | reverse complement strand
ACTGGTCAAGGACAAGGAGCTGGGCTCGCGCATTGTGCCGATTGTCCCGGACGAGGCCCGTACCTTTGGTATGGAAGGCATGTTCCGTCAGCTCGGCATCTACTCCTCGGTCGGTCAGCTGTACGAGCCGGTCGACAAGGATCAGGTGATGTTCTACCGCGAGGACAAAAAGGGCCAGATCCTCGAAGAAGGCATCAACGAGGCCGGCGCCATGTCCAGCTGGATTGCCGCCGCCACCGCCTACAGCACCCACAACCAGCCGATGCTGCCGTTCTACATCTTCTATTCGATGTTCGGCTTCCAACGCATTGGTGACCTGGCCTGGGCCGCCGGCGACAGCCGCGCCAAAGGCTTTTTGATCGGCGGCACCGCTGGCCGGACCACGCTGAACGGCGAAGGCCTGCAACACGAAGACGGTCACAGCCACCTGCTGGCCTCGACCATCCCGAACTGTCGCAGCTACGACCCGACCTACGGCTACGAGCTGGCGGTGATCATCCGCGAAGGCGCACGCCGCATGATGGAGGAGCAGGAGAACGTCTACTACTACCTGACCGTCATGAACGAAGCCTATGCCCAACCGGCCATGCCCAAGGGCAAGGACGTGCAAGACGGCATCATGCGCGGCATGTACCTGCTTGACTCCACCGGCAAGCCGGGCGACCTGCACGTCCAACTGATGGGCTCGGGCACCATCCTGCGTGAAGTACGTGAAGCCGCCGCCATTTTGAAAGACGACTTTGGCGTTACCGCCGACATCTGGAGCGTCACTAGCTTCAACGAGCTGCGCCGCGATGGCCTGGCAGTCGAGCGCGACAACCGTTTGCACCCGAGCCGCAAGGCCAAGGCCAGCTTTGTCGAGCAGTGCCTGGACAAGCGTCAGGGCCCGGTTATCGCCGCCACCGACTACATGAAGCTGTATGCCGACCAGATTCGCCAGTGGGTTCCGGCGCCGTACAAGGTGCTGGGCACCGACGGCTTCGGCCGCAGCGACAGCCGTCGCAAGCTGCGTCAGTTCTTCGAAGTGGACCGTCACTGGGTGGCCTACACCGCGCTCAGCGCGCTGGTGGAGCAAGGCAAGCTCAAGCCCAAGGTGCTGACCGACGCCCTCAAGGCATTCGGTATCGACCCTGCCAAGACCAACCCGCTGGACTGCTGAGGAGAACCCCATGAGTGAACTCATCAAGGTGCCCGACCTCGGCGGTGAAGGCGAGGTCATTGAAATTCTGGTCAAAGAAGGCGATCAGGTAGAAGCCGAACAATCGCTGGCGGTACTCGAGTCGGACAAGGCGAGCATGGAAATCCCCTCGCCCAAGGCCGGCACGGTAAAAGCCATCAAGTTCAAGCTGGGCGACAACCTGAAAGAAGGCGACCCGCTGATCGAGCTGGAGGTTGCAGGCGGCGAGCCAGCCAAGCCAGACGACAGCAGCGAGCAACCCGCCAAAGCCGAGAGCAAGGCAGAACAGACGCCCGAGCCGAAAGCCGACACCAGCGCCGAGCAACAAAAGCCGGCCGCTGGCGGCGGCAGCCGCAGCGAAGCGGTCAAGGTGCCCGACCTGGGCACCGACAGCGCTCGCGTGATCGAGATTCTGGTCAGCAAGGGCGATCAGGTCGAGGCCGACCAGTCACTGCTGGTGCTGGAATCAGACAAGGCCAGCATGGAGCTGCCCGCGCCCTTCTCTGGTGTCATCGAGTCAATTGACATCAAGCTGGAGCAGGACGTCAAGACCGGCGATGTGATCATGCAGATGCAGGTCAGTGGCGGCGACAGCGAGACCAAGGCAGAGTCGCAACCCGCTGAGCAGCAAAGCAAGCAGAGCGACGCCAAGCAGGCCCCGCCTGCTGCCAGCAGTGACACCGCCAGCGAAGAGCCCGCCAGCCCGCCGCCGGTTGGTGGCCCGAGCCGCGAAGGCGCCAAGGTCCACGCCGGCCCGGCGGTACGCATGCTGGCACGCGAATTCGGCATCGACCTGACCGACGTCAAGCCCACCGGCCCGCGTGACCGCATCCTCAAGGAAGATGTACAGAAGCACGTGCAGGCCGTCATGCAGCAACGCAAGGCAGCCCCTGCCGGCGCAACCGGTGGCAGCGGTATCCCGCCGGTGCCGGAGGTCGATTTCTCACGCTTTGGCGAGATCGAGACCGTCGACATGACCCGCCTGCAGCAGGTCGGCGCCAGCAACCTGCACCGCAGCTGGCTCAACGTGCCGCATGTCACCCAGTTCGATCTGGCCGACATCAGCGCGCTGGAAGCCTTCCGCAAGGAGCAGAAAGCGGCTGCCGAGAAAGCCGGCGTCAAGCTGACCGTGCTGCCCTTCCTGCTCAAGGCCTGTGCCCACCTGCTGCGTGAGCAGCCGAACTTCAACGTCTCGCTGGCCGCCAGTGGCAAGCAGCTGATTCAGAAGAAGTACGTGCATATCGGCTTTGCCGTAGACACCCCGGACGGCCTGCTGGTACCGGTTATCCGTGATGTCGACAAGAAGAGCCTGCTGCAGCTGGCAGCCGAAGC
>DBHE01000222.1 GCA_002296055.1 Pseudomonadaceae bacterium UBA836 | reverse complement strand
GATGGCGGCTTCTACGCTGATCATTTGGCCGATCACGGCCCAGCAGGCGGCCTCAAAGGGGCTGGCGCTTTGTGGCATGCGCAGGCCCGGTGTTTGAGCGAGCAGGGGGCCTACTTCCGGGTGATGGCTGTGCGCGGCGTGCAGTCTGTCGATGTCTTGCTTGAGCCCCAGCATGCTGCGCAGTTGCTGCTCCAGCTGTGCGGGAGTGCTGTCGGCGCCTTGCAGTGTGGCCTGGGCCTTGCCGGGCGTACTGAAGTCCAGCTGCAGCAGCGCGGGTTGGCCCTGCCAGTGCAGGGCTTTCTCGATGCGCTGGTCAATGGTTCGCTCGGATACCTGTTCCCGGTCGCGGGCGTAGAAGCGCAGCACATCCGGATGACGAAAGTCTGCCGGTAGCGCGAGTGTCAGTCTGGTGTCTGATTCAGTCATCCGTTGTGTCCAGTGCCTCGCGTTGCAGCAGGGCGCGCTTGCGCTCCACGCCCCAGCGGTAGCCGGACAGGCTGCCGTCGCTGCGGACGATACGGTGGCAGGGTACGGCGATGGCAAGCGGGTTGGCGGCGCAGGCGCCGGCGACCGCGCGAGCAGCGCTGGGCGTGCCCACGGCGTGCGCCAGCTCTGAATAGCTGCGCGTCTGGCCGGGCGGAATGGCTTGCAAGGCTTGCCACACGCGGCGCTGAAAGGCGGTGCCGCGTATATCCAATGGCAGCGGCGGGGCGCTGTGTGGGGTTTCGATCAGGGCGACCACGGCGGCCAGTTGCTCGCCCAGCGTGTTGTCTGCCACGCACTCGGCGTTGGGAAAGCGTGCGCGCAGGTCGCGTTCTAGCTCTTCATCGCTGTCGCCGAGCAAAATGGCGCACACGCCGCCAACGCTCTGGGCTACCAGCAACCGCCCCAGGGGGCAGGGGCCGATGGCAAAGCCGATGCGTTGCTGTTGCCCGCCTTGGCGGTAGCTCGCCGCTGGCATACCCAGCTCGGTGGGTGCCTGCGCATAAAAATGACTGGCGGAGCTGTAGCCGGCGGCCAGCGCTGCGTCTGTGGTGCTGCCTGCATGAGCCAGCTGCTGTTGCAGGCGCTGTTGCCGCACCGCGCGGGCGTATTCGGCCGGCGACAGGCCGGTCGCCTTGCGAAACTCGCGCTGCAGGTGCCAGCGGCTGAGCCCGGCGGCATCGGCCAGTTGCTGCAGGGTGGGCGGTTGTTCGGCCTGTTCGATCAGACGGCAGAGTTGGGTAATGCGGGTCTGCTGTGCATCGCCCGCTGCTTCATCTGGCTTGCAGCGCAGGCAGGGGCGAAAGCCGGCGGCACGGGCCTGGGCGGGGTTGTCAAAAAAGCGCAGGTTCTCGGCCTTGGCATGACGCGACGGGCAACTGGGGCGGCAGTACACGCCCGTGGTGATCACTGCGTAGATAAAGCTGCCATCGGCGGTGCGGTCGCGCTGCTGAATCTGGTGCCAGCGCTGCTGCTGGCTGCTGGGTGTTGGCTGCGTCATGGGCTGGCTCTGGCCGAGGTGTGTGCTGTGATGGTGCCTGTGCGGGGCGGTAGCCGCATCCACTATCTTGCTACTGAATCTGCAGACGGTCATCATCGGGCTGTTTATTGACCCTGCCGAGTTTATTCATGGTGCCCAAACACCTCACTTCCATCAATGATGTTTCTGCTGCCAGCTGGGATGGCCTGCTGGCAGCAGACTACCCGTTTTTGAGTCACG
The DNA here is from genome assembly GCA_002296055.1 of Pseudomonadaceae bacterium UBA836. GTDB lineage: Bacteria > Pseudomonadota > Gammaproteobacteria > Pseudomonadales > Pseudomonadaceae > Halopseudomonas. Next base: position 5,276 of record DBHE01000222.1, on the reverse strand, counting down.
GTTTTATCCGTGCGCTGGAGGACAGCGGCGCAGTCTGCGCAGCCTCTGGCTGGCAGCCGGCGCACCGGGTGGTGGAGCGCGGTGGTCAGTTGCAGGCGCTGCTGCCGCTGTATCTCAAGGATCACTCCTGGGGCGAGTACGTTTTTGACTGGCAGTGGGCCGATGCCTGGGAGCGGGCAGGCCGCGCCTATTATCCCAAGTACCTGAGTGCGGCGCCATTTTCGCCGGTGCAGGGGCCGCGACTGGTGGCCCGCGATGCGGAGGCGGCCGGCGCGTTGCTGGACAGCCTGGATGCCGACCTGCAGGCGCAGCGGGTGTCCAGTTTGCACCTGCTGTTCAATACCGGCGCCGAGAATGAGTGGCTGGCCGAGCGTGGCTGGCTGCAGCGGCTGGGGTGTCAGTTTCATTGGTTTAACCGGGATTACACGAGCTTTGATGACTTTCTGGCGGCCTGCAACTCACGCAAGCGCAAGAATTTTCGCAAGGAGCGGCAGGCCATTCGCGAGCAGGGTATTCAATTCCGCTGGCTGACCGGCGAGCAACTGGATGCCGCTGCCTGGGCGCAGTTCTATCCCTTTTATGCCGCCACCTATTACAAGCGCGGGCAGGAGCCCTACCTGCCGCCGGCGTTCTTTACTCTGCTGAGCCGTTATTGCAACGCCAATGTGCGCCTGCTGTTTGCCATGCAGGGTGAGCGCGCGGTGGCGGGTGCGCTATTTCTGATGGGCGGCGATACGCTCTATGGCCGCTATTGGGGCTGCCTGGAGGAGTACGACCGGCTGCACTTTGAAACCTGCTTCTATCAAGGCATGGAGCGCTGTATCGCCGAAGGGTTAAAGCGCTTTGATGCCGGCGCTCAGGGCGAGCACAAGCTGGTGCGTGGCTTTGAGCCGGTGCTGACGCAGTCGTGGCACAAGCTGCAACCGGGGCTGCATGAGGCGGTGGGGGACTTTCTGCTGCGCGAGCGCGCTGGGGTGGAGGCGTATCGGGAGGATGCGCTCAGCTACCTGCCGTTTCGGCAGGCAGCTGAGTAGGGGCGTTATTCCGCGCTCTCTTCCAGGCGAGTGGCGCTGATGATGCTGACCGGGTTGACCGGCACGTTCTGGTGGCCGGCGCGGTTGGTGGTTTGCACCTTGCCGATGGTCTCGACCACATGCTGGCCGCTGACTACCTCACCGAATACGGCGTAGCCAAAATCGCGGCCGCCGTGGTCGAGGAAGTCGTTGTCGCCGAGGTTGATGAAGAACTGGCTGGTGGCGCTGTCGACAATCTGGGTGCGGGCCATGGCCAGGGTGTAGCGGCGGTTCTTCAGGCCGTTGTCGGCTTCGTTCTTGATCGGGCGGCCGGTGTCTAGTTGACGCATGTTGCTGTCAAAGCCGCCGGTTTGAATCATGAAGCCCGGAATCACGCGATGGAAGATCACGCCGTTGTAGTGGCCGGCTTCGACATAGCGCAGAAAGTTCTCGGTGCTGATGGGGGCCTGCTCTTCGTTCAGCTCGACGACGATGTCGCCCAGGCTGGTGCTCAGTTGCACGCGTGGATTGTCGGCCAGGGCGGCGGTACTGAGCAGGGTTAGGGCGGCTGCGCCAATCAGGTGTTTCAGCATGGATGACTCCGTGGTCAGGGGCTTGTAAGTCCCGCTTGGGCGGGATCTGTTATTGCGGCGGCCGGGCCGCTGTCGACCTCGGCGAGAAAATCCAGCAGTAACTGGTTAAAAGTGTCTGGCTGGTCGACCGGCGTAGCATGCCGCGAATCGGCGATGACTTCCAGCCGGGCATCGCCCAGGTGGCTGACGTACTCACGCTTGTGCTCGACCGGGGTGTAGTCACGGTCGGCGCTGACCACCAGCACCGGACAGTTGATGCGCTCCAGCCGGTTGCTCACACCCCAGCCGACAATGGCGCGCAGCGAGGCCAGATAGCTCTTGCGGTCGTTGGCGCACCAGCGGTCGATGAAGGTCTGGCGGTGGTGTTCTTGCTCGGGCTTGGGAAACAGCAGCCGGGCCAGCCCCTTGGCGATTGCCGACATGGGCAAGACGTGGGCAAAGAACAGGCGCTTGCCGGCCATCCAGTATTCCAGCGGCTTGCGCGGAATGACCTCGGGGGCGCTGTTGACGATGGTCAGGCTAGCGGGCACGTCAGGGGCGTCGGTAGCAAGCTGAAAGGCGATCATGCCGCCCATCGACAGGCCGACGATATGGGGCTTATGCAGATCCATCGCCTGGATAAAGGCCAGGCAATCGCGGGCGAACAGGTCAATCGAGTAGCCCTTGCCGGTTTTGTCGCTACCGCCGTGGCCGCGCATATCCAGACAGAGCACCCGGTAGTGCGGGGTCAGGGCGGGGAGTTGATATTCCCAGTCCTGCTCGCTGGACCCCAGACCGTGCAGCAGCAGCAGGGGCGGGCCGGAGCCCTGGTCGGTGTAGTGAAACTGACAATCGTTCAGCGTGATCTGCGGCATGGGCAGGGTCCGAATGGCCGAAAGGGCCATTCTAGGCGCGGAATTGTTGGGAATTGAAGCCCTTCAATGGTCTGTCATCGAATGTTCAATGATCAGGTCGGCCAGAATGCGCGTGGCCGGGCCGACCGGGCGCTCCTTGTTGGCATAGAGAAACAGGTAGGCTGAGCGCTGGGCGCCTTGCTCCAGCGGCAGCGGCTTGAGCTGCTGGCTGTTCAGATACTGGACGATTTCATGCTCGGGCAGCCAGGCAAACCCAAGGCCGCGTGCAACCAGGCGGGCGGCTGTACCCAGGCTGGCGACGGTCCATCGTTGTTCGGCGCCCAGCCAGCCGGAATCGCGCGGCTGGCGCTCCCCTGAGTCGCGAATCACCACTTGCAGGTGAGTTGCCAGATCATCATGGGTGAGGGTGCGTTGCAATTGATGCAGCGGATGATCCGGGTGGGCAACCGCTACAAACTGCACGGCGTTGAGCTGCTGCGGTAGGTAGCCGGCGATGCTCAGGCCCGAGATGGCCAGATCGGCGCTGCCATCTTGCAGCCGCTCTTCCACGCCGGATAGCACTTCTTCGCGCAGCTGTACTCGGCAGCCGCGGCTTTGTGGCATAAAGGCGCGCAGTGCGCTGGCCAGGCGATCGGTGGGGTAGGCGGCATCTACCACCAGACGTACCTCGGCCTCCCAGCCCTGATCCATTTCGCTGGCCAGCATCTCCAGTTGGCTGGCTTGTGCCACCAGGTGACGGGAGCGGCGCAGAAGGGCGGCGCCGGCTTCGGTCAGTACCGCTTTGCGGCCTTCGATTTCCAGCAGGGGGATGCCCAATTGTTCTTGCATGCGGGCGACCGTGTAACTGATCGACGACTGTGAGCGGTGCAGCGCCTCTGCCGCCTGGGCAAAGCCACCATGGTCGACCACGGCTTGCAGCGTGCGCCATTGCTCCAGGGTTACACGGGGTGCTTTCATCCTGCCATCCTCTGCCGTATTGTGGTTGCGGGGACAAACGAATGTCCTGCGCGGCGCCAGCGTAGTGCCGCAAGCCAATCTGCTGCAAGGAGCTAACCATGCGCAAAATTGTTGCTGCCAGCCTACTGTTGTCCTGCCTGTCGCCTGCTGTTGTGCACGCTTTTCCAATTGACCTGCAAAGCCAGCTCGATGGCGTCACCATTGAGGCTGAGACCACCGATATGAGCAACATCGCCACCGTGTTGCTGCGTAATAGTGGCGATAATGCCGCGCTTTGCGAGGCGACCTTCGTCAACGGGCCTGAGCGTCCGACGCCCCGGCGGGTCAAGCTGGCGGCAGGAGAAAGTACGACGATCAGCCAATCGTTCCTACGTGCCATCACGCGAGTGCGCATTTCGCTGAACTGCCACGCGAGCTAAATCTATCAGTTTATTGGATTGGTTTGAGCGTATTTTTGCGCTTTTTTATCTTTTTATTGGTTCTATCATGGCTCCATCTCGCCAACATTGATGGAGCAACACCATGAAAAAGATTCTTGTAGTGCAGTCCAGCGCCCGTCAGGAAGGTTCCTTGACGCGTGAATACACCGCTCAACTGGTACGCCAAATCGAGGCCGCTAATCCGGGCTCCTGGGTAGTCACCCGTGACTTGGGCGCTGAGCCGGTGCCACACCTGGATGCGACCCTGCTGGGCGGCTGGATGAAGCCGGCCGATGAGCAAACAGAGGCTGAAAAGGCGGCCTCTGCGCTGTCCAATCAACTGGTGGACGAGCTGCTGGCCAGCGATATCGTGGTGATTGGCTCCTCGATGTACAACTTCGGCATTACCTCTACCCTCAAAGCCTGGTTTGACCATGTGCTGCGGGCTGGTCGTACCTTCAAGTACACCGAGGCTGGCCCGGTTGGTCTGACGCCGGATCGCAAGGTTTACGTCGTTACCGCTCGTGGCGGTCGCTACGTGGGTTCGCCGCTGGACTTCCAGGAGCCCTACGTTCGCCAACTACTGGGCTTTATTGGCATCACGGATGTGGAGTTTGTGAACGTGGAAGGTCAGTCGATGGGGCCGGAGGAAGCTGCCAAGGGCCGCGCCGAGGCAGATGAGGTGCTGGCCGCGTTGGCGTAAGGCAAATCGCAGGCAATAAAAAACCCGGCTGATGCCGGGTTTTTCAATTTGGCTCCGCGACCAGGACTCGAACCTGGGACCCAATGATTAACAGTCATTTGCTCTACCAACTGAGCTATCGCGGATCGGACGCTGCGCACTTTACCAAAAAATCGATCAAAGTCAACGTCTTGAAGCCTGGTTTTCAAGCCATGCTTTGAAGCTTAGCCCTTCATCACTGCGGCCATGGCTGTCGCTACAGCATCAATGTTGCTGGTGTTCAGTGCAGCTACGCAGATGCGGCCGCTGCCAACAGCGTAAATGCCGAACTCGTCTGCCAGGCGAGCTACCTGATCCTTGCTCAGGCCAGAGAAGGAGAACATGCCGCGTTGGCGCTGAATGAAGGTGACATCCTGCTCTACGCCGGCGGCCTGCAGCTTCTCGACCAGCGCGGCGCGCATGTCGCGAATGCGGTCGCGCATTTCAGCCAGTTCATCTTCCCACTGGGCGTACAGCTCAGGGTTGGTCAGTACCGCGGCGACTACCTTGGCGCCGTGGGTCGGCGGGTTGGAGTAGTTGGTGCGGATAACGCGCTTGAGCTGCGACAGCACCGGTGCGGTTTCTTCCTGGCTGGCGGTGACCATGGTCAGGGCGCCAACGCGCTCGCCGTACAGCGAGAAGGACTTGGAGAAGGAGCTGGCCACCAGGAAGGGCAGGCCGGACTCGGCAAACAGGCGCACGGCAACGGCGTCGTCTTC
>DBHE01000275.1 GCA_002296055.1 Pseudomonadaceae bacterium UBA836 | reverse complement strand
TGCGGTGTTGCCGGCAGCGGTGCCACTCAGGGCAACGGATTTTTTCGGCTTGAAAGTCGGGGTCTCGGTGGTGGACGTCATGGCGAGTGTCTCCTCACGGATCATTCTTGTAGATAGATGACGGCCCCGCCTGGGCGGGGCCGGAGCCAGTAATTACTTTTTGCCGGCGGCGAACAGCGCATCCAGCTTTTGCTCAAACGCGTGGTAACCAATGCGATCGTACAGCTCGGCACGTGTCTGCATGCTGTCAACCACGCTCTGCTGATGGCCTTCATTGCGGATGGCGGTATAGACGTTTTCAGCAGCCTTGTTGGCGGCGCGGAAGGCAGACAGCGGATACAGCTGAATGGCAACGCCAACCGAGGCCAGCTCTTCACGGGTGAACAGCGGCGTCGCACCAAACTCGGTGATGTTGGCCAGAATCGGCACGTTCAACTCTTTAACAAAGCGCTCGTAGGTCGGCAGGTCGTAGGCCGCTTCAGCAAAGATGCCGTCAGCACCGGCTTCAACGTAGGCCTTGCAGCGTTCAATGGCGGCGTCCACGCCTTCAGCCTGAATGGCATCGGTACGGGCAATCAGGAAGAAGTCCGGGTCGGTCTTGGCGTCAGCAGCGGCGCGTACCCGGTCAGCCATCTCCTCGGTGGAAACAATTTCCTTACCCGGACGGTGACCACAACGCTTGGCACCCACCTGATCTTCAATGTGGGCAGCAGCAGCGCCGGCCTTAATCAGGCTCTTCACGGTACGCTCGATATTGAACGCGCTCGGACCAAAGCCGGTGTCGATGTCGACCATCAGCGGCAGGTCGCACACGTCGGTGATACGACGCACATCAATCAATACATCTTCCAGGGTGTTGATGCCCAGATCCGGCAGCCCCAGAGAGCCGGCAGCAACGCCGCCGCCAGACAGGTAGATAGCCTGGAAGCCGGCACGCTTGGCCAGCAGCGCGTGGTTGGCGTTGATGGCACCAATGACCTGCAACGGACTTTCGGCTGCCAGTGCTTCGCGGAAACGTTTACCCGGGGTTTTCGACATCAGACTGTTCCTCCTTGGGAAGTGACGGCATCGCCCTGCTCTTGCAGACGACGCTCGATATTGCGGCGTGATGCGCTGATATGTCGGCGCATCAGCATTTCCGCCAGTTCACCATCGCGGTCGGCGATGGCCTGAATAATGTTGTGGTGTTCAGCAAAGGCCTGCTTCGGCCGTTTGGGGGTAGTAGAAAAGCGATAGCGGTACATGCGTACCAGCTGATAGAGCTCGTCGCAGAGCATGTGACTCAGGGTGCGGTTCTTGCTGCCCTGCACGATCAGATAGTGAATATCCAGATCGCCTTCCTGCTGGTAGTAGGACTTGTTGGCTTTCAGTCCGCTGTGCTGTTCGTGCATGGCGAGTACGTCGCGCAGCGCGGCGATCTCATCCTCGGTCATGTTCTGCGCAGCCAGCCGACAGGCCATGCCTTCCAGCGCTTCACGAACGTGATACAGCTCGATCAGCTCAGCGTAGTCCAGCGATACCACGCGCACGCCGGCGTGAGGGATGCGCACCACCAGGCGGCGACCTTCGAGCCGGCGAATCGCCTCGCGCAGCGGCCCGCGGCCAATACCGAAGGTAGTCGACAGGTACTGCTCACTGATACGCGTACCCGGTGCAATCTCGCCTTTGACGATGGCGGCCTGAATGCGCTCAAAGGCGCCATCAGACAGGGTTTGCGTTGGCCCATCCAGAGTCGCTTCTATCAATTGTCTACAATCCTCAGCAGCCGATAGCAGAAAACAGCGAAATTCTGCGCCCCGCTACCAACGATTGTCAACAATCCATAAGTAACAACGCTTGGACTATGCTGATAAGGAACCCCGCTTAATGCCCCTCCCGGCACCCCGCGGGGAACCGTACCCGCGACAGGCTGTCTGCCGGAGGGCTCGATAAATGCTGTACGCAACCTCTACGAGGCGCCCTGTGCGCATGCTAAGATGCGGCCAGCTCGCTGCGCCTGCCAGGACGGTACAAGGTCAGGCGGACCTACAACAGTTGTTGAGATAACTATGCAATCAATAAATCTGCACCTGAAGATCCTGATCGCCGTACTGGTCAGCCTTGGCGTTCTTATTACCGGCTACCAGATCTACTTCCTCGATATCCCCGTAACCGAAGACGAAACCGATGACATCTGGAGCCTGGATGCCAAAGTCGAGTTTCGTGCGGTGCCCGGTACGCCAATCAAGGCGCAGTTCTTTATTCCGCCGCTGAATCAGGACTACGTTAGCCTGAACGAGAGCTTTATCTCCAACAACTACGGCGTAAACATCAACAACCAGGCCGGCAACCGCCGGGTTACCTGGTCATCGCGTCGCGCCAGTGGCACCCAGACGCTCTACTATCGCCTGGTACTGACACAGCGCTACAGCGAAGAGCAGGCCAAGGCCGCACCGCCGCCAGCGCCGCAACCCGTGCAGCTCGAAGGCCCTGAGCAGGTAGCCGCCGACGCGCTGATCAACCCTATTCGCCAGCACTCGGCTGATATCGAGACCTTTATCAGCGAGACCATTCGTCGCGTAAACGACATCACCGACGACAACGTCAAGCTACTGCTGGCTGGTGGCACCAGCGCCATGGACAAGGCACGCGTGATTGAGCTGCTGCTGTCCAACGCACGTATTCCACTTGAGCTGGTGCACACCATCCGCCTGGAGAATACCGAGGCGCAATCTCCCGAACTCTGGCTACGCAGCTACAATGGCGAGCGCTGGCTGTATTTCCACCCGGAGACTGGCCAACAGGGCATCCCTGACAACCGTCTGGTCTGGTGGACCGGCAGCAACCCGATGCTGTCGCTGGAAGGCGGCCGTCAGGCCAGCGTCACTCTGACCGTCAGCAACAGCGAAATGAACGCCCTGCGTCTGGCCAAGCTGACCACCCAGAACAGTGCCTCCGCCCTGCTGGAATACTCCCTGTATGGCCTGCCCCTGCAGGCGCAGCGCGTGTATCAGGTGATGATCATGATCCCGGTTGGGGTACTGGTCATTCTGATTCTGCGTAACCTGATCGGCATGCAGACACTCGGTACCTTCACCCCCGTGCTGATCGCCCTCGCCTTCCGCGAGACCGAGCTGGGCTGGGGTATTGCGCTGTTCACCGTGATCACCGCCCTCGGCCTGTCGCTGCGCTCCTACCTCGAACACCTCAAGTTGCAGATGCTGCCGCGCCTGTCCATCGTGCTGACCTTCGTGGTTCTGGTGATTGCCGCCATCAGCCTGTTCAGCCACAAGCTGGGGCTGGAGAAGGCACTGTCGGTATCGCTGTTCCCGATGGTGATTTTGACCATGACCATTGAGCGTCTGTCGATCACCTGGGAAGAACGTGGTGGCGCCCAGTCGCTGAAAACCGCCCTGGGCACGCTGGTTGCCGCAACACTGGCACACCTGCTGATGACCATTCCGGAGCTGACCTACTTCGTGTTCACCTTCCCGGCCGTGCTACTGATTCTGGTGGCGTTTATGCTGGCGATGGGTCGCTACCGCGGTTACCGCCTCACCGAGCTGATGCGCTTCAAGGCGCTGACCAAGAGCTGAGGAGGCCGCATGTTCTGGAAAACCTGGAAGGCGCTGTCCGAGGCCGGCGTCATGGGCATCAACCGCCGCAATGCGGACTACGTGCTCAAGTACAACAAGCGCCACCTGTACCCGGTGGTCGATGACAAGATCCTGACCAAGGAACGCGCCATCGCCGCCGGCATTCATGTGCCGCAGTTGTACGGCATCATCGATACCGAGAAGGACTTCGACAAGTTCGACAGTATCGTTGCCGAACACCGCGACTTTGTAATCAAACCGGCGCAAGGCGCCGGCGGTGACGGCATTATCGTCATCGCCGACCGCTTTGAAGGTATGTACAAGACCGTGGGCGGCAAGATCATCAGCCGCGACGAGATTGGTCACCACATTTCCAGCATCCTGTCCGGCCTCTACTCGCTTGGCGGCCACCGTGACCGGGTGCTGATCGAGTACCGCGTGACGCCTGACCAGATCTTCAAAAGCATCAGCTATGAGGGCGTGCCGGATATCCGCATCATCTGCCTGATGGGCTACCCGGTCATGGCGATGCTGCGTCTGCCGACGCGCCAGTCCGGCGGCAAGGCCAACCTGCACCAGGGCGCCATTGGCGTAGGCGTAGACTTGGCTACCGGTATTACCCTCAAGGGCACCTGGCTGAACAAGATCATCAGCAAGCACCCGGACACCACCAACCCGGTGGATGGCGTGCAACTGCCCGACTGGAACGGCTTTATGCACTTGGCCGCCTCCTGCTACGAGCTGTCAGGCCTGGGCTATATCGGCGTTGACCTGGTACTCGACCAGGACCAGGGCCCGCTGATTCTTGAGCTCAACGCTCGGCCCGGTCTCAACATTCAGATTGCCAACGATGCGGGGCTGACCACACGCTGCCATATGGTTGAGCGGCACCTGGCCCAACTCAAGAAGGAGGGCCGCGAGGAAAGCGCTGAGGAGCGTGTGGCCTTCTCCCAGAAGCACTTCGCCAAGCTGCCGGACGCACCGCTGTCGAGTGACGAAACCAACACCACCAACGCATGATCGACGGTTACCTCCATGCCTGAATACCAGCTCCACGAGCTGGCCTACCAGGCAGACCCACTGCCACGGCTGAACGCCGTGCGCAGTCTGGGCGCTCCCATCCTGCTCGATTCCGCCGACCAGCGCAGCCACTTGGGGCGCTACAGCATTCTCTGTGCAGGCCCACTGCTGCACATTACAGACAGCAACAGCGCCCAGGCTGACCAACAACAGCTGCGCGCCGCCTTGCAGCAGCTCGGCCCCGCCAGCTGGCCAGATGGCGTCACCCTGCCCTTTGGGGCAGGACTGGCAGGCTATCTCGCCTATGACTACGGCCGTCACCTGGAAAGCCTGCCCGCACGTGCCCGGCACGATGTTGCACTACCAGACCTGGCCTTTGGGTTGTATGCCTGGAGCCTGGTCAGCGATCATCAATTGCGCCGCTGCTGGCTGGTCTGCCACCCAACCCTTTCAGCAGCGCGCCAAGCCGAGATATTGGCTGCAATTGAGCAGCCTGGCCCGGCGCTGCCCGCATTCAGCCTGAGCACCCCGTTCCGCCCCGATCAGAGCGCACAGCAATACGCCGAGGCGTTTGAGCGAATCCAGCATTACATCCATGCGGGTGATTGCTACCAGATCAACCTGGCCCAACGCTTCAGTGCCGAGTTCAGCGGCGACCCGCTCGCGGCCTATGGTCTGCTGCGCGAGCGCAGCCCGACACCCTTTTCAGCCTATGTCGCTGTGCCCGGCGGCGCCCTGCTGAGCCTGTCACCCGAACGCTTTATCGAGGTGCGCAAAGGTCGGGTTGAGACGCGGCCAATCAAGGGCACGCGCCCGCGAGGAAGCACAGCAGCTGAGGATCTCGCCCTGGCCGACGAGTTGATCGGCTGCGACAAAGACCGGGCAGAGAACCTGATGATTGTAGATCTGCTGCGCAACGACCTTGGCCGTAGCTGCCGCCCGGGGAGCATTCGCGTACCGGAGCTGTTCAGCCTGGAAAGCTACGCCAACGTGCATCATCTGGTCAGCGCCATCACCGGGCAACTGCGAGAGGATTGCGACGCCATCGACCTGCTGATGCGCGCCTTTCCAGGTGGCTCAATCACCGGCGCACCGAAAATCCGCGCCATGCAGATCATCGAAGAGCTGGAGCCTGTGCGCCGCAGCCTGTATTGCGGCAGCGTTGGCTACCTGGGCTGCGAGGGCCAGATGGACTTCAATATCGCCATTCGCAGCCTGGTCTGCCATCAGGGACACATTCACTGCTGGGGCGGTGGCGGCATCGTCGCCGACTCGCTGCAATCTGCCGAGTATCAGGAAACACTGACCAAGGTCAGCAACCTGCTAAACGCCCTGCCGGTCGCCCCTTCCGCCAAAATCAACTGAGCAAAAAAAACCGCCGCCGGCTGCCCGGCGACGGTTTGCTATGAGCATAAATCAGGCTGCGGGGGACGCAGCGCCCTCCAGCTCATCCTGCTGCTCACTGGCCATAGCCGCCTCCATACGTTTGGAGTCAGCCACGAAGCTACGCGCCGCCACCAGCAACGCAGCCATCGCCAGCACCAAGGCAACCGGAATCAGCACCATCGCGTCGTGCAGGCCCTGCGCCTTGAAGACCTCGTTCATCTCGGCCGCACCCGCCGCTACCCGAGCAGCCTCGGCGTAATGGTCAGACAGCAGCCCCACCACCACAGGCCCCATGCCACCACCAAACAGGTAGAGACCGGCAAAAAACAGCGCCACAGCAGTAGCACGCAGGCGCGGCTCGATCACATCCTGAATGGCCGTATATACACTGGTGAAGTAGTTGTAAGAAAACAGCCAGCCAACCGAAAACACGGCAACGAAAACACCAATGGCAATCTCACCTGCCAGCAGCGCGTAACCTGTTGCTATGGCGGAGATCAGCATGCTGATGGCACCGAACATCAAGCGACCGGTCGCCCAGCGCTGATGCACCTTGTCAGCAATCCAGCCACCGGTGGTCAGGCCGACCAGCCCCGTCACACCAACAATCACCCCGGTCGCCACGGCGGCATCCTGCAACGGCATGTGGTAGTAGCGCTGCAGCATGGGCACCATAAAGGAGTTACAGGCGTAGGAAGCAAAGTTGTAGGCCAGACCGGCCAACGTCAGCCACCAGAAGGTGCGCACAGCGAAAATCTTGCGTACCGGGTTAGCTACCGGCGCCTGGTTGGTTGACCTGACCGCCTCTGCCGCACCGCGCGCGGGCTCGCGAATCAGGAAGATAAAGATGGCCAGGATCAACCCGGGCACAGCAGCAATGTAAAACGGTGCACGCCAGCTGCCAAAGGCCTCGACCATCGCGCCGACGGTGAAAAACGCCAGCAACAGCCCCAGCGGCAAACCAAGCATGAAAATACCCATGGCCCGTGCACGCCGGTGTGCGGGGAAGAGGTCACCCAGCAGAGAGTTGGCGGCAGGCGCGTAGCTGGCCTCACCGATCCCAACGCCCATGCGAATCAGCAGGAAACTCCAGAAGTTCCAGGCGGCGCCGGTCAGCGCAGTGAAGCCGCTCCAGGCAACCAACCCCCACCCCATGATTTTCTTGCGCGAGCCAAGATCAGCCATGCGCCCAAGCTGGATACCCGCCAGGGCATACACCACGGTAAATACCGTGCCGCCCAAACCCAGCTGAAAGTCGCTGAGACCCCACTCCATACGCAGCGGCTCGATGATGATGGCCGGAATGGTGCGGTCAAAAAAATTGAACATATTCGCGAGAAACAGCAGGAATAGCACCCGCCAGGCGTTTTTCGCTTGTTGTGGCTGTTGCATCGCACGACCTCTCTTGTTGTTGTACTGCTCGGCCCCCAACCGCAGGCGCGATATCCCAGTCTGGCCCAGGCACCCGCCCACCGAAAGCAACACCGCTTTCGTGATCGCAGTGTCATAACCACAGTGAATAGGCGCAGGCACACCTGCAAAAAACCCATACAAGAACCAGCCAAGGTGGCGAACCAGAGCCACTGAGCTAGCATGTGAGTTACCACCGCCAGACAGTCACCGAGGAAAAAGCATGCTCCACCGTCTCCCACGCCCGGCCGCCGCGCTGCTTGTCCTTGGCTGCGCCTTCAGCGCCCACGCACAACAAAGTGCCGAAGATCTAGCCAAGTCATTGAGTAACCCGGTCGCAGACCTGATCAGCGTGCCTTTTCAGTACAACTATGATCAGAACATTGGCGCAAACGACGACGGAGATCGCCACACCCTTAACATCCAGCCGGTTGTACCCTTCTCGCTATCTGATGACTGGAACCTGATCTCCCGGACCATCCTGCCGGTCATCAGCCAGGATGATGTAGTCGGCAATAGCAGCCAGAGCGGTACCGGCGACATTGTCCAAAGCTTGTTCTTTTCTCCCAAAGAGCCAACCGCCAGCGGCTGGATCTGGGGCCTGGGCCCGGTTTTTCTGCTGCCTACAGGCTCTGAGGATGAACTGACTGCCGATAAATGGGGCGCAGGCCCAACCGGCGTTGTACTGCGCCAACAAGGCCCTTGGACCTACGGCACTCTGTTTAACCATATCGTTGACGTCGCTGGCGACGACGACCGAAGCGATATCAGCAGCACCTTCGTGCAACCCTTCATGTCGTACACCACGCCACAGGGCGTGAGCTACACCCTCAATTCCGAGACCACTGTGGATTGGGAGAACCACGACAGCCAGATCCCGATCAACGCCATTGTGAGCAAGGTCCTGCCGATTGGCGGACAACTGTTCAGCGTCGGCGGCGGTGTGCGGTACTGGGCCAAGAGCATGGACAATGGGCCAGAAGGCCTGGGCCTGCGCCTGCAGATCACCGCCCTGTTCCCCAAATAACCGCTACTGCCTGCAAAACACTCACCCGCGCGCGTAGCCAGCCAGTCCATCTGGCTGCCTGGGGCCTGCTGCCCCCGCGCCCTGTGTTGTCTTTGGTGCTAGACTACGCCGCTCGGGCGACACCGCCTGACCGCCCTCGGCACGACTCCAGCAGACACAGGCCCAACCATGCAGCACCTCAGCGCCACTCACCCCGAACTCAATCGCCGCTTCAGCGTTGCGCCGATGATGGATTGGACTGATCGGCACTACCGCTACTTCGCGCGACTGATCAGCCGTCACGCACTGCTGTACACCGAAATGGTCACCACCGGAGCCATTCTGCACGGTGATCGAGGGCGCCATCTGGGCTATGACGTCGCCGAGCAGCCGCTAGCTCTGCAACTGGGCGGCAGTAACCCGCAGGAGCTGGCCGAATGCGCGGCACTGGCCGAGGCTGCAGGTTACGCCGAGGTCAATCTCAACGTTGGCTGCCCCAGTGACCGGGTGCAAAACAACATGATTGGCGCCTGCCTGATGGCCCATCCAGCTCTCGTGGCCGAGTGCGTGCGCGCCATGCAGGACGCCTGCGCGATACCGGTAACCGTCAAGCACCGGATTGGTATCAATGGCCGCGACAGCTACGCGCAGCTGTGTGACTTTGTCGGCACTGTGCACAACGCCGGCTGCACCAGCTTTACCGTACATGCGCGCATTGCCATTCTCGAAGGCCTGTCACCCAAGGAAAACCGCGAAATACCGCCACTGAAATACGAGGTGGTTCATCAGTTGAAGCGCGACTTTCCGCAACTGGAGATCATCCTCAACGGTGGTCTGACAGACCTTTCTGTCATGCGTGAGCAACTCAACCACGTGGATGGTGTCATGGTTGGCCGCGAGGCCTATCACAATCCGTGGCTGCTGGCGGATGTGGATCAGGCGCTGTTTGACGACAGCCACCCTCAACCTACTCGCCTGCAGGTATTGGCGCAGATGCGCCCGTACATCGAGCAGCACCTGGCCGCCGGCGGTCAGATGCATCACATCACCCGCCATATGCTCGGACTGTTCCAGGGCTTGCCGGGCGCACGGCATTTTCGCCGCGAACTGAGCACCACGATTCACCGCACCGAACAGCCGTTGGCCTTGTTCGATCAGTTGTTTGATCAGATGCAGGCCAGACTCGAAAGAGCATAAGACCTGTTGACGATTGCGGCTGTCAAAGCGCATAGGGTAAGGTCAGGTAAAGCCCTCTGGAACCTGCCTCGCATCATGACCTCGAAACTCGACAGCCTGAAACAGTACACCCAGATCGTTGCCGATACTGGCGACATCGACGCCATCGCACAACTGCACCCCACCGACGCTACAACCAATCCCTCACTGCTGCTCAAGGCCGCTTCGCTCCCGCGCTGCGAAGCGCTCTTACAGCAAGCCATCGCGGACGCAAAAGCTAGCGCCGAGCCGGTTGCCAACGCCTGTGACCGCTTTGCCGTGGCGATCGGCCGCGAAATTCTGCAATTGATACCGGGGCGTATTTCTACCGAGGTTGACGCTCGCCTGTCCTTTGATCAAGACGCCACCTTACGCAAGGCCGTAGAGCTGATCGAGCTGTATGAGCAGGCCGGCGTCACCCGCGACCGCGTGCTAATCAAGATTGCCGCCACCTGGGAAGGTATCCAGGCCGCCGCGGCGCTGGAGCGCGAGGGCATTCAATGCAATCTGACGCTATTGTTCTCCTTCGCCCAGGCCCAGGTCTGCGCTGACGCTGGCGTGTACCTGATTTCACCCTTTGTTGGGCGCATCTACGATTGGTACAAGGCGCACGAGGGGCGAGATTACACCGGCCTGGAAGATCCGGGCGTACAGTCGGTGGCGCGCATCTTCCGCTACTACAAGCAGCACATGTACGACACTGTGGTAATGGGCGCGAGTTTCCGCAATACCGGACAGATCGAAGCGCTGACCGGTTGTGACCGACTGACCATCAGCCCGCAACTGTTGGAGAGCCTGCGCGAACAGCAAGGCCAGCTGCAGCCCTCCCCGCTCCTGAGCCAGGGCGATGCCGATGCCCGCCAGACGCTGGATGAAAAAGCCTTTCGCTGGGCACACAATGAGGATGCCATGGCGACAGAGAAGCTGGCGGAGGGGATTCGCGCCTTTGCGGCAGATCAGATCAAGCTGGAGCGTTTGGTTGCTGGGTCAGGCGCCTGACTCCAGCGCGCTGACCAAGTCACGAAAGGCCTCGCGATTGCTGTCGTTGAGATTCATCAAGATACGGTGCGCTTCAAGCACCTTCCGCTTGACCTTCTCTTCAGACAGCATTTGCGCTGGCAAATCCTGCAGCTCTTCGCAGCTGGGCGTGCTTTCCGGCACGATATTGAACACCTGATCGAAGCCCATGCTTTGCAGCAGGCGGTTCATATCCTCGTGGTTGGACACCAGCGTGGGAAGAAAGCCTACCTTCTGGCGAGACAGGATAGACAGCTTGGCCAGCAGACCGAGGGAGGTACTATCAATGCACTCTGTTTCAGTCAGATCAATGACGATCGACTCAAAACTCAGCACACTGAAGATTTTTTCAATGTAAGAATCCAGCGCCGCGCACAGCGTAAGGCGCACGTCACCAATGAACTTGAGCACAAAGGTGCCCTGCTCTTCGGCAAACTGGATCTTGCCAGTGGTCATCATTCTGCGTTCCTGCTCAACACCAACACGGAAATGTCATCAGGCATGGTTTTATTGGGGTCCAGCCCCAGGGCCGCCATAATACCCTGCATTGTCCCGCCATGCTCGGCAATTAATGCCGGCAAACGGGCTTCCTTATCCTTCAGCGTAGAGCCTTCCAGGCAATCCAGCACACCATCGGAGCAAAGCGTCAGGCTAAAGCGCTCCGGCAACTCGATGGTTTCATTCTGATACTCGGCATCTTCAAAAAGCCCAACCGGGCGCCCCTTGCCTGCCAAATAACGCGCTTGCCCTTCAGTATAGATAACGGGCAAGGGTAGATGCCCGCCAATACTGTAGGTCAGCGTACGTTCCTGCTCGTCAATCACACCGCCGAGCATGGTCACGTGCTTGCCAAGCTTGCAGTTGATCAGGCTACGGTTGATATGCCCAAGTACGTCGGACGGCTTGAACTCAATGCGTCCGCTCGCCTGCGACGCGCTTTTGCGCTGCTCGTACATCAGGCGCGTAGTCATGAATTTCAGCAGCACGGTGACGAAAGCTGACGACGAGCCATGGCCCGACACGTCGGCGAGGTAAAAGCCGAGCTGCGAATCAGAAATACGAAAATAGTCGACAAAGTCGCCAGACAGATACAACGACGGAATCAGTCGGTGCTCCAGCTGGTATTCGCCGCTGACCCAAGGGCTTTGCGGCAACATATTGAGCTGCACCTGATGCCCGGCGGCCTGATCGTCGCGCAACTCTTTGAGGTGAACCTCAAGCTCACGGTTGGCACGTTCCAGGCGCTCTCGAATGCGCTGGTTTTCAAGCCGCAGGCGGGCACGGTCAAGTGAGCGCTGAACCGCGTGCGACAGCACCTCCGGGTCGTTCAGGGGGTTTAGCAAAAAATCGCTAGCCCCTAACCGCAGTGCTTCAACCGCATCAGCCATGGCGCCGTCGGCGCACATCACAATAACCGGCACTTCAAGCCCCGCTTCGGTGATCTGCCGCAGCACCTCAAAGCCTTGCCCATCACCCAGGTGAAGGTCACAAAGCACCAGCTCAGGGCGTGCACTGCCAAACAGCGCCACCCCATCACGGGCTGACGCGGCCTGTAGCACTTCGCAACCGCTCTCTTCCAAGTAAGCTGTCAGACGCTGGCGAACATGATCGTCATCGTCAATCACCAGCAGTGTCGTGCCTGAAGGCTGCATAGAGTCCCTACGTCAACGCCGCCATGCACTCGACAGGCGGCCACAGGGTGGCTGAATCGAACCGGCGATACCCCGGCGTTTTCAAGGGGGAAACACTACTCCCATCCGTTCTAACTCGCAACCGTTGCCCGGACGCATTCGAGTGCTTGTCTGCAGGCCGCAGCAGCACTAGGATGGAGAGCAAATTGCCATAACAAAACCGACCTGTTTGCAGCGGGAGCCGCCGATGTCATTTCATGACCAGCAGTACAGCGAGAAACGCGATTTCATGCGCATGACCATGGACGCCACCGCTCGCCTGAGCGCCGGAGATCAGCAACTGGACGTGCTTTGCCGCGACCTTTCCAATCAGGGCGCACTGGTGATCAGTGAGCAGGCAGTCAACGAAGGTACACCTGTCACCCTGACTATTTCATCCCCCACCCCCGGGTTACAGGGTTTGCAGGCAGAAGGCGAAGTGGTGCGTTGCCAGCCCGAGAATGATGGCCGCTTCAGCCTGGGATTGCGCTTTGACAGCCTGAACTGACGCTGCGGGCAGAAAAAAGCCCGGCCTGCAGCGCAGACCGGGCTTGCATGAATCAGCAGACCTCAGAACTCATCCGGCACGTTACCGTCGCGCACCTTGAACTCACGATTCTGCAAGAAGGCATTGCGAATAAAGGTATAGCGATCACCAGTGATCAGGCGTTCCTGGTCCAGCAGACCGGCCCGGGCATCCACCATCTCAAGCGCGAACAACTGGTTACGCACACGGATGTCGTTGATGTTACCGGTGTAGGTGTAATTGAAGAAGTTTTCTGGCAGCTTCGACGCAGTGTCACGCAGGGTGTTGGGCCCCAAAAAAGGCAACATCAGATACGGACCGCTATCCACACCCCAGTAACCCAGCGTCTGCCCCAGATCTTCGTCGTTGCGCTCCAGGCCCATAGGAGTGGCTACATCTACCACGCCCAGACCACCCAGCAGGGTGTTGAAAAGGAAGCGCGAGACGTCGACCCCTGCCTCGTTGAACTTGCCCTGCAGGCTGTTGTTGACGAAGTTCATCGGCTCTTGCAGGTTGTGGAAGAAGTTGCCCACCCCATCACGGAAGAACTCCGGCGTTACAGCCTTATAGCCCTTGGCGACTGGCTTTACCGCGTAACGATCCAGGGTGTCGTTGAAGCGAAAGCTGACCCGATTGAAACGCTCCCACGGATCGGGATCGACGTATTCAGACTCGTAATCGTCGTAGTCATCCGCGGCAAAAACGGGTGTAATACAGGTCAACGACAGTGCCGACAGCAGTGCTGCCACGGCTCCTGTCTTCAGCAAGTTCATCAGCGGCCTCTCCAGTTCTGGCTTTGATTCATCAGTCAGGCAATACCAACGCAGGCCCGCAGTGTAATGCAAACCCCACGTTAATTTCAGCGAAATTTGCCCATGACCGACACCACAGGCCCCCTGCTCTATACCACCGAAATCCCCATTCGCTACGGCGACATGGACAGCAATCAGCACGTCAACAACACCCGCTATTACCAGTATCTGGAAGATGCCCGCATCGAGTGGCTTGACGGCCTCAACGCGCCGCGTCGCGAGGTGGGCCAAGGCCTGGTACTGCTCACCTGCACCCACCACTTTCTCAAGCCCGTATTTCACCCAGGCGTCGTTGTCGTGGAGCTGTACGGCGGTGTGGTTGGTCGCAGCAGCCTGACACTGCAACACAAACTCTACGTCAAGGGCTCGCCCGAGCTGGTTGGTTACGGCGACGTGAAGATGGTGTGGATTGAAGTCGCCAATCAGCGCCCCATACCCGTGCCTGACAGCGTGCGTGTCGCCATGGGTGCTGAGCCGCTGGCATGCACTGATTGATCCAACACGGCGCTGGCGTCATAAAACTGCAAGATCATTGCAAGATAATGTGCGGTCACCATCGATTTCCGACAAGGACCCCGGACCATGACCGCACACCGGATCGAGGCCGTACTCTTCGATCTCGCCGGCACCCTGACTGCCGCCGATCCAGCGCCTGACGCACTCAACCTACTACCTCAGGCGCTGCCCAGCCTGCAGCAGTTGGCCAAACGCACACTACCTACTGGCCTATTGCCCGACCAGCATCAGCGCGACTACACGCAGCTGAAACCCACCGCCATCACCTGCCTGCAAAGCGCCGAGACACTGCGCCCCTACCCTGCGCCCGACCGGGTCGCGATACTCGCTATACAGATGGGAGTCTACGCCCTGCGCCGTTGCGTGCTGGTGTGCGGCAGCCCTGAGGCCGTCAGCGCCGGACTGAACGCCGGCGTCTGGACCGTAGGCACTGCACTAAGCGGCGCGTTGAGCGCCGAAGATATGGCGCGCCTGGGAGACCAGGACAGCGGTACTCGCGACCGGTTGCGACTACAGGCCACCATGGCATTGATGAACGCAGGCGCGCACTACGTAATCGACAGTGTCGACGAGCTGGGCAGCTGCCTGGATGACATTGAGGCACGTCAAGCCAAGGCCACGTTGGCGTAAAACCGCCGCACGCGTTGTCTATCTGGGGGTATAGTGAAGTAAACCCGCAGGACAGGAGAGCGTACATGCCCACAGAGCGTCTGAAATCTCAGCTGGAATCGTTGCAGGCGACCCTTAACGAAAGCAACTCGGAGCTGACCACCGAGGAGCGCGAAGCCCTCCAGGCGCTGGCAACCAGCCTGGAAGCGCGCCTGTTAAAAGAGCGTGGCGAGGCGGAGGTCGAAGAAGATCCGACGCTAGTCGATGGCGTCAACCTCATGGCCGAGCAGTTTGAAGCGCGCCACCCTACGCTGGCAGGCACTCTACGCAGTGTCATGCAGAGCCTTGCCGACATGGGCATCTGAGCTATTGCGACCCTTGCAAAAACGCCCCGACGACCGGGGCGTTTTGCCATTCCGCGAGCACTGATCAATTGAATTGCTTTACTGCCGGGCTAGGCGCAGGTTCTCAGGCATGCCCGGCTCAGTCGAGCGCCAGGGGTTGATATCCAGGCCACCGCGGCGCACATAGCGTGCATAGACAGTCAGCTTGGCCCCGTCACCGAGTAACGCCAGCAAATCGAGGAAAATGCGCTCCACACACTGCTCGTGAAAATCCGAATGCTCGCGAAACGACACCAGGTAACGCACCAAGGCCGCCTGATCGATACGCCGCCCACTGTAACTGACCAGCACCGAGCCCCAGTCAGGCTGACCTGTCACCGGGCAATTGGATTTCAACAGGTGGCTGTGCAGCACCTCGCTAACCTGCACCTGACTGGGGTCCAGCGCCAGCAATGCTGCGTTGTACTGATAGCAGCTGACATCCACATCCAGATCATCAATGCAGCGCCCAGGCAGGCTGAACATGCCCAACTGGTGCAACTGCTGCATGTTGAACAGCCGCACGGCCACCGGGCCCTGGGCCGCTACCGACAAGTCCGACTCCAGCGTCTGCAGCAACTCACGACGATCACGAAACACAGTCTGATTCAGCGAATTGAGGTAAAGCTTGAAGGATTTAGACTCGACGATGCGCGCCGCCTTGATCGGAAACACAAACTCCGCCGCCGCTACTTCCGGCTTACCTGACGGTGTCAGCCAGGACAGCTCGAAACAGTTCCAGATATCGGCACCGTGAAAGGGCAATCGCTGCGCATCCAGACCCAGCTCCTGCCATTTGGGCTGGCGCGCGATGGGAAACAGCAGCGACGGCGTGTAAACGCTGACGTAGGCGCTGGACTTACCCAGTGGCGAATCCGTGGCTGGATGATCAGACATACGAGTAACCTCAGTTGGTCAAAAGGCCGCCGAGTGGCGGCCCGGCGCCATTATTGCCGCAGACCGGTGCCCCTGACCAGCAACCAGTAACTCAGACTGTAAAGAATCAGCGTAAACACCGACATGATGATCAGCGCGGTGGCAATCGGAATATCCGATACCCCCAAAATGCCGTAACGGAAGGCATTGACCATGTGCAGGATCGGATTGACCTGCGACACCGCTTGCCAGAAAGGCGGCAGCAAGCTGATCGAGTAAAACACCCCGCCCAGGTAGGTCAACGGCGTCAGCACAAAGGTTGGCACAATGGAAATATCGTCAAAGGTGCGAGCAAAGACCGCATTGATAAAGCCACCCAGTGAAAACACCAGCGACGTGAAAAACACCACCGCGATGGTCAGGCCAATATGCTGGACCTGCAGGCGAGTAAAGAACAACGATGTGAGGGTCACGATAAAGCCGACCATCAGCCCGCGCGCAACGCCGCCAAAGGTGTAACCAAGCAACACCACATGGGGCGACACTGGCGCCACCATCAGTTCCTCGATGGAGCGCTGGAACTTGGTGCTGAAAAAGCTTGAAACCACGTTGGAGTAGCTGTTGGTGATGACCGACATCATGATCAGGCCGGGCACGATGTAGTCGATATAGCGAAAACCGCCCATCTCACCAATGCGGCTGCCGATCAGGTTGCCGAAGATGACAAAGTACAGCGCCATGGTGATCGCCGGCGGCAGCAGCGTCTGCGGCCAGATACGGGTAAAGCGGCGAATTTCCTTGGTCACAATGGTGCTGAACGCCACCCAGCTCTGTTGCCAATACTGCATGTCAGGCTCCCCGTTTCTCGGCATTTTCATCAACCAGCGTGAGGAATAGCTCTTCCAATCGGTTGCTCTTATTGCGCAGGCTCGCCACCTCCAGCCCCGCGTCGCTCAGAGCCGCAAACAGCGCATTGAGGCTTTGGGTCTTGTCCACCTGCACTTCCAGGGTGTGCTCATCAACCCGCTGGCAGGAGTATTCACCCAGATCTGGCGCCGCTGTCAGGCTTTGGCGCACATCCAGCAGGAAGGTCTCGACATGCAGCTCCTTGAGCAGCGCGCGCATGCTGGTGTTATGGATGATGCGCCCCTGGTCGATGATCGCAATATGCCGGCAAAGCTGCTCGGCTTCTTCCAGATAGTGCGTGGTCAGCACAATGGTGATGCCCTGCGCGTTGATCTCCTGCAGGAATTGCCACATCGAGCGACGAATCTCGATATCCACGCCAGCGGTCGGCTCGTCCAGAATCAACAGCTTTGGCTCATGGATCAGCGCCCGCGCAATCATCAGCCGGCGCTTCATGCCACCAGACAACATGCGCGACGGCACGTCACGCTTGTCCCATAAGCCCAGACGCTTGAGGTAATGCTCAGCGCGCTCCTTGGCTCTGGCCAGAGGAATCCCGTAATAGCCAGCCTGGCTCACTAGGATATCCATGACCTTTTCGAACTGACTGAAGTTGAACTCCTGAGGCACAACGCCGATACAGCGCTTGGCGGCCATCAGTTCACGGTCAATATCATGACCAAAAATACTTACCTGGCCTGCCGACTTGTTAACCAGAGAGGAAAGGATGCCGATGGTGGTGGACTTGCCGGCCCCGTTGGGCCCGAGCAGCGCGAAGAAGTCGCCCTCGCGCACCTCCAGATCAATGCCCTTGAGGGCGCGCATTCCGGAGCCGTAGGTTTTCTCCAGGCCCCGAATACGAATAGCTGCGCTCATGCCGTGCCTCATGCCTTGCAAAGTAGAGGGCTAACTATGCGGCCGAATAGCGAAGAATCAACCCCTGCTTTCAGGACTCTGCGTTCTCGATGGCATACCATTGAAAACGCGAATGCAAATACCGCACTGCGGAATTTGCGGCTTACAAATTTGCAACAAATGCGGCCAGCCGGTTCGTTGTGACTCACAACGGGACAACGTATTCTCGCAGCCAAACAACAAACGCCGGAGACAATGATGGCCCAAACGCCAGACAACGTGACGGACGCCAACGACGTCAGCCACCGTATTACCCCAGCCTACCGACGCTACGCACTCTTTATTCTGGTGCTGGCCTATACCTCTAGCCATGTCGACCGCAACATTGTTGGCATTCTGATCGAGCCGCTCAAGGCAGACCTGCTGCTGTCGGATACGCAACTGGGCTTTCTGTCAGGCATCGCCTTTGCGCTGTTCTATGCCACTCTGGGCATTCCGATCGCAATCTTTGCCGACCGCTCCAACCGCCGCAACATCATCGCCTGGTCCATCGCTATCTGGAGCGCCATGACCGCGCTGTGCGGCACCGCACAAAACTTCTGGCAACTCGCTCTGGCACGTATCGGTGTCGGTATCGGTGAGGCAGGCTCCAGCCCGCCGTCGCACTCGATGATTGCGGACCTCTACCCTAAAGAAAAACGCTCCAGCGCCATGTCCATCTACGCGCTGGGCGTGTACCTGGGCATAATGATCGGCTTTATCGTCGGCGGATTTGTCGCCGAGTGGTGGGGCTGGCGTGCAGCGTTCTTCGTTGTTGGCCTGCCAGGCATTGTGATCGCTCTGTTGGTGCGCTTCACCATGATCGAACCCCCGCGCGGCTTCGCCGACGGCGTTAAGCCACCGCCACTGGGCAAGGTCAACATCAAAGCCGGTTTTGCTGTCCTGTGGCGCGTGCGCACCACCCGCCACGTGGTCCTGGGCGTCAGCCTGACAGCGCTGGTGGGCTACGGCACCATCGTCTGGAACCCCGCGTTCCTGATTCGCAGCCACGGCCTGACACCTGGCCAGGTTGGCCTGTTCCTCGGCCCGCTGATGGGGGTTGTGGGCGGCCTGGGCGCCTGGATCGGCGGCATGTTGGCCGACAAGCTGGCTGCCCGTGACGCCAGCTGGAATGCCTGGATCGTTGGCCTGGCCAAGTTTCTGGCGATCCCCTTTATCGTCGCCTTCTATATGATCGACAGCACCTTCTGGGCCTTGGTCGTCTATTGCCCTGCGGTCTTCCTGGGCGCGTTCTACCTCGGACCCAGCTTTGCCATGATCCAGAGCCTGACACCGCTGCGTAGCCGCGCACTGGCATCAGCTATCATGCTGCTGGTACTGAACCTGGTCGGCCTGGGCCTCGGCCCGCAGTTGATCGGTATCGTCAGCGACATGATCAGCGGCAGCTTTGGCACCGACAGCCTGCGCTACGCCCTGATTGGCGCGGCCTTCCTCAACATCTGGGCCTGCGCCCACTACTATTTTGCCGGCCGCACCCTGCGTCACGATCTCGACAACGTCGATCAGTAAACGCTTTACACCGGGTGCGCTTGCGCACCCGGTGCCTCCCTCCTCTGCTGCATTCGCGCGGCAAACGACTATCCTTGATAAAGCATGCCGATCCCCATCGGCGTTCCGACCGCTAACACTACTGCGACGCTACCCTGCTGGTCAGAAGTACCGACAACACAGCAACAGACCTAATAAAGAGTAGGGAATTATTCGGCGTCATACGCGGTCAGGAGTACTGTGACGAACAAGGAGTGCGCGACATGATGACCCTGCTATGGCTGGTTGGCCTGCTGCTTTGTATTTGCGGTCTGGCCTATATTCGAACAAGTTTGCTAAACGCCACCCTCGGTGTGGCTGCCTACCTGGCCGTGATGACCCTTCTGGGCCCGGTCCACTGGTTGCTCGATCTACTGCTGTGGGCGCTGTTCCTCGGCATTGCCATCCCCCTCAATTTGCCCGAATGGCGCCAACGCAGCATCAGTGCGCCACTGCTGACCTGGTTCCGCAAGGTGCTGCCGCCGCTCTCCGATACCGAGCAGCAGGCGCTTGATGCAGGCACCGTTTGGTGGGATGGCGAACTGTTCAGCGGCCGCCCGGACTGGGACAAGCTGCATAGTTTCCCAACGCCACACCTGAGCGAAGAGGAGCAGGCCTTCCTTGACGGCCCGGTGGAAGAGCTCTGCCGCATGACCAACGAGTGGGAGCTGACCACCCACCTGCAGGACTTACCGCCGAACGTTTGGCAGTTCATCCGCGACAACGGTTTCTTCGGCCTGATCATTCCCAAGGAGTTTGGCGGAAAGGGCTTCTCTGCCTATGCCCACTCCCAAGTAGCCATGAAACTGGCCAGCCGTAGCGGCGATCTTGGCACCACCGTGATGGTCCCCAACTCCCTCGGCCCGGCTGAGCTGCTGATGCACTACGGTACCGATGAGCAGAAGCAACACTATCTGCCGCGCCTGGCGCGTGGCGAAGACGTCCCCTGCTTTGCCCTGACTGCGCCGGATGCCGGCTCTGACGCCGGCGCCATGCCCGACAAGGGCATCGTTTGCAAAGGGCAGTTCAATGGCGAAGAAGTGTTGGGCCTGCGCGTTACCTGGGAGAAGCGCTATATCACCCTTGGCCCGGTTGCCACTGTGCTCGGCCTGGCCTTCAAGGCCTATGACCCGGACCACCTACTGGGCGATGAAGAGTCGCTGGGCATTACTCTGGCGCTGATTCCGACTGACACCGAGGGCGTCGAGATTGGCCGTCGCCACTTCCCGCTCAACGCTGCCTTCATGAACGGCCCCAATTCCGGCAAGGATGTGTTCATCCCCATGAGCTACCTGATCGGCGGCCAGGAGCGCATCGGTCAGGGCTGGATCATGCTGATGAACTGCCTCTCGGTTGGCCGCTCCATCTCCCTGCCTGCCGGCAGCATCGGCGCAGCCAAGATGGCCAGCATGACCACCGGCGCCTACGCCCGCATCCGCGAGCAGTTCAACCTGCCGATTGGCGAGTTTGAGGGCATTCAGGAAGCGCTCGCACGCATCGGCGGCAATACCTATGTCATGGACGCCGCGCGCACCATGACCGCAGGTGCCGTTGACCTGGGAGAGAAGCCATCCGTGCTGTCTGCGGTGGTGAAGTACCACCTGACCGAGCGCATGCGCCAGTGCGTCAACGACGCCATGGACGTACACGGTGGCAAAGGCATCTGCATGGGGCCCAGCAACTATCTCGGCCGCGCCTACCAGTCGGTGCCGATCTCCATCACAGTGGAAGGCGCCAACATCCTCACCCGCAACATGATGATCTTTGGTCAGGGAGCCATTCGCTGCCATCCGTATGTGCTGCGCGAGATGCAGGCGGCAGCGCTGGATGACGAAAACGAATCGCTCAAGCAATTTGACCGTCTGCTGTTCGAGCATGTCGGCTTCTCACTGAGCAATGCCGCTGGCAGCCTGCTGCTAGGCCTGACCGGTGGCCGCTTGGCCAATGTGCCGGACTACCCGCAGACACGCCGCTACTATCAGCAGCTGTCGCGTCTGGCGGCCGCCTTCGCCACCCTGACCGACTGCACCATGCTGATGTTGGGCGGCGAACTGAAACGCCGCGAGCGCCTGTCGGCACGGCTTGGCGATGTAATGAGCAACCTTTATCTGGCCAGCGCCACGCTCAAGCACTTTGATGACCAGGGTCGCCCGGAAGAGGACCTGCCCTTCGTTCAGTGGGGCCTGGAAGACCTGCTCTATCGCATCGAAAACA
The DNA here is from genome assembly GCA_002296055.1 of Pseudomonadaceae bacterium UBA836. Taxonomy (GTDB): domain Bacteria; phylum Pseudomonadota; class Gammaproteobacteria; order Pseudomonadales; family Pseudomonadaceae; genus Halopseudomonas. The sequence continues at coordinate 2,304 of DBHE01000275.1, read as the reverse complement.
GCCTGCATGAAATCCTGCTCAACTTTCCGAATCCGAGCATGGGTTGCCTGCTGCGTGTTGCTGTCTTCCCGCTGGGCCGTCGCCTGACGCCGCCGAGTGATGAGCTGGAAACCGAGATTGCTCGCATCCTGATGCGCCCGGGCGCAGCTCGGGATCGGCTGATCGCCGGTTGCTACCAGAGCGACGACCCGCAGGACGTCACCGGCCTGCTTAACACCACGCTGGAAGCCATACTGCAAAGCGCACCGATTGAAGCGCGTCTGCAAAAAGCCCTGCGCAGTGGTGAACTCAAGCCAGAGGGTGCAGACCCGCTTGCCGCCGCGGTTGAGAGCGATCTAATTACCGCCGCCGAGGCCGAGCAGGTGCGCAATGCACGCCAGGCCCGCAGTGCGGTGATCAAGGTGGATGACTTTTCCAAAGAAGAGATGACGCCCGCCAAACCCCGTCGCACCAAGGCCAAAGCCAAGGCCGACGACGCCTGAGCAAACGTCAGGCCAGCCAGAGATGGCTGGCCTGACGCGCTCAACCTGATAGACTCGCCGGGTTTCGGCACTCGCTACACGCCCGGCCTATCAGGAGCATCCATGTCTACCCCGCCCAGCTACCACGAATACCACCTCGCCCTGCTACAGAGCCTGTTTGATACCATCAAGGCGCAAACCGCCCTGCTCGATCAGGTCCCCGAGGAAAGCAACGAGCTCTTTATGGAGCGCTTTTCCGAGCTGCTGACCCAGCTGCAACAAGGTCATCACGATAGCCTCTATCAGGGCCAAGACATCCTCTGCCAAATCATCGCCCGCTACCCGCAAATCGCCCACCTGATTCCGCGCGATCTGCTGTGGTACTTCGGTGGCGACTGCCTGCACTTTATGCCCGACGAAGAAATTGCCCAGTTCCAGCTGCTGGACGAACACCGCGCCGAAGCCGAAGCGCGCGGTGAGACATTCGACTGGGTTCAAGCCAGGCAGCTATTGCAGGCCAACTGACCGGAGTAAACCGCTCCGTCACATCCGGCAAAGGACTGCCGCCAACGACTCAAACCCTGCTTGCTATAGTCGGACATCCCCACGAGAAAGGAGCTGTCCGTGAAAAAGACCCTTGCCACCGCCACACTGCTGGCCGCCTGCACCGCCCAGGCCGAATACGGCCCGCGACTCGAAGGCTTCGACTACCCCTACCCACTGCAAACCTTCAGCTTCAGCTCGCAGCAGCAAGCGCTCGAAATGGGCTACCTGGACGTACCACCCAGCCAACAAGCCAACGGCAAAACAGCCGTACTGCTGCACGGCAAAAATTTCTGTGGCGCCACCTGGGAAGCCACCATCAAGGTGCTGAGCGATCAAGGCTACCGCGTTATCGCCCCCGATCAGGTTGGTTTTTGCAGCTCAAGCAAGCCAAGCGGCTACCAGTTCAGCTTTGGCCAGCTGGCGAGCAATACAAACGCTCTGCTCACCTCATTAAACATCGACAAAGCCACCGTCATCGGCCATTCAATGGGCGGTATGCTGGCCGCACGCTATGCGCTCAGCCATCCCGAACACGTGGAGCAACTGGTCCTGGTCAACCCTATCGGCCTGGAAGACTGGCAGGCTGAAGGCGTGCCCTACGCCACCATCGATCAGCTATACCAGGGCCAGCTCAAGACCACCCGCGAAGGCATCAAGAACTACCAGTTGAAGTTTTACTACAACGGCGAGTGGAAACCCGAGTATGACCGCTGGGTGGACATGAGCTACGGCATGTACGCCGGCCCCGGCAAGGAAATCGTCGCCTGGAACCAGGCGCAGACCGCAGAGATGCTGTTCACCCAGCCGGTAGTGCACGAGTTCGGGAACATCCAAGCCCCCACACTGCTACTGATCGGCGGCAAAGATCGCACCGCCCCCGGCGCCAACCGCGCCCCCGAGGCCGTTGCCCAGCGACTTGGCAACTACCCGGAACTAGGCCGCGAGACCGCCGAGACCATCCCCAACGCGACCCTGGTCGAGTTCCCCGAGTTGGGTCACTCGCCACAGGTAGAGGCGCCCGAGCAGTTTCATCAGGCATTGCTTGAGGGGCTGGGAGCAAACTGACTCAGGGGTAACCGCGCAAAGCCTTAACCACTGGCGTTGACATGAAAAACTCCGAAGCCGCCATTGCTGCGGTTTCGGAGCCACGAGAAAGTTGAGCCAATTCGCCCAAAATTCGGGCACAAAAAAACCGCCTCATGGACGGTTTCTTTGTTACGACTGGAGCGGGGAACGAGACTCGAACTCGCGACCCCGACCTTGGCAAGTTCGTGCTCTACCAACTGAGCTCTTCTCG
>DBHE01000175.1 GCA_002296055.1 Pseudomonadaceae bacterium UBA836 | reverse complement strand
GCAGCAGATGCATGCTTGAGCGCCCGCCCTGCGGGGCGTTCAGGTTGGGCCGCATTCGGCGGGGCCGCACTCTGCGTGGTGATTTCTCGACAGATCCCGACATGCCTTCGAAACCACGCCTTGATTGCAGCCCAGCCGAATGCGGCCCAGCCTGAACGCCAGAGGGCATGTGGAACTAATCAGTGCTTCCTTAGTGTCTCAGATGCCTTCCAGACAGCTCGCCAGGCTGTCGGTCAGTCCGCCCAGCATCTGCATATAGCCGTTGGCGCTGGCGGGTGTGTCGGCGCCCAGCGGGTCAAGCTGGGCGCTGTCCACCGGTAGCCCTTCGGTCAGGCTATTGACCAGGCGTGGGGTAAATTGCGGTTCGCTGAATACGCAGGCGCGGCCGGCACTGCGCAGCTGCTCGCGCAGTTCGTTGACGTGGCGCGCGCCAGGCTGGACCTCGTGTGACAGGCTGAACACGCCGGTGTGCTGGATACCCAGGTGTTCTTCCAGGTAGGCGTAGGCGTCATGAAACACAAAGTAGGATTTGCCCTTGAGCGGCGCAAAGCGGCTTTTCAGGTCTGCGTCCAGTGCGGCCAGTTGCTGCTCAAAACGCTGCAGGTTGCTTTGCAGCTTGTCCTGCTGGGCAGGGTAAAGCGGTGCCAGGTCGGCGGCCATCCAGCGGGAGAGCACCAGCGCGTTGTCCGGTGACAGCCAGATGTGGGCGTCCAGACTGCCTTCGTCGTGGTGGTGACCATGATGGTCATGCCCATGCTCGGCGTGCTCTTCCTCATACTCGCGCAGGGTCAGACCGGGGATCTCCATCAGTTCGCGGGCATTGCCATTGTCGTGCAGGATATCTTCCAGAAACCGTTCAAGGTTGGGGCCGACCCAGTAAATGCGCTCGGCGCTTGCCAGGGCGCGACGGTCAGAGGGGCGCAGCGCAAAGGCATGGGGTGAGACGCCAGGCGGCAGCAGTACGGCAGGCTCGTCGATGCCGTCGAGCAGTGCGGCGCTGATCAGTTGCACTGGCTTAATGGTGGCCAGAACGCGGCTGTCGGCTAGCGCAGCGCAGGAAAACAGCGTGCCGACGACCAGCGCGAGGAGAGAACGGAGTAACATGGGCATACCTTGAGATGTGAAATCGTAATATGATAACAGGTCATTCACCTCTGAACAGACCCCGCAGCAATGGCCGGCGGGGCGCAGCCCGCGAGGTAGCCCGATGAGTGAGACATCGTCCCTTCCCGATCCGCAAAAACCGCACAACCACGCGCACTGTGTCAGCCATGCGCTGAGCGCCGCCGAGCAGGTGTGCGCCCGCGACGGTGTGCGCTTTACCGCACTGCGCAAGCGTGTGCTTGAGCTGGTCTGGCAAAGCCACAAGCCGCTGGGTGCCTACGATATTCTGGAAACCCTGTCCCGCGAAGATGGCCGCCGCGCGGCGCCGCCGACGGTTTACCGCGCCCTGGACTTTCTGCAAGAGCAGGGATTGGTGCACCGCATCGCCTCGCTCAACGCCTTTATTGGTTGCTCCAGCCCGGAGCACCGCCATCATGGACATTTTCTGATCTGCCTTAATTGCCACTTGGCGATTGAGCTGGAGGAGTCGGGCATCAGTGATGCGATCGCCGGCGCCGCCACCGCCAACGGCTTTGCCGTGCGCAGTGAAACGGTCGAGGTCAGCGGTTTGTGCGGTCAGTGCCAGGCGGCGGCATGAGCGACGCTCTGCTGTCACTGCGGCAGGTCAGCCTGCGGCTGAACGAGACCGATGTGCTGGAAAACGTCAATCTCAGCGTCAAGCCTGGCGAAATTGTCACGCTGATCGGCCCCAATGGCGCGGGCAAGACCAGCCTGGTGCGGGTGGTGTTGGGGCTGCTCAAGGCCAGCAGCGGCGAGGTTCGGCGGCGTGCGCGGCTGCGCATCGGCTATATGCCGCAAAAACTGCAGGTTGACCCTTCACTGCCGCTGACTGTGCTGCGCTTCCTGCTGCTGGTGCCGGGGGTGCGGCGGCCTGCGGTTGAGGCGGCGCTACTTGAAGTGGGTGCCGAGCATTTGCTGGAGCGCCCCTTGCAGCAGGTGTCGGGGGGCGAACTGCAGCGCATCCTGCTGGCGCGCGCGTTGCTGCGCGAGCCGGATTTGCTGGTGCTGGATGAGCCAGTGCAGGGCGTCGATGTGAACGGTCAGATCGAGCTCTATCAATTGATTACCCGCCTGCGCGATCGCTACGGCTGTGGCGTGCTGATGGTCTCCCATGACCTGCATCTGGTGATGGCCACCACCAACACCGTGGTATGTATCAACCGCCACGTCTGCTGTTCCGGGCACCCGGAGCAGGTCAGCACCGATCCGGCCTTTGTCGCCATGTTCGGCGAGCAGGCCAGCGCCTTGGCCGTTTACAACCACCACCATGATCACGGGCATGACCTGCATGGCGAGGTAGTACCCCACGAACACAGCCACGGACCTGACTGCAAGCATGCCTGACTTTCTTCTCTACGCCCTGCTGGCCGGCTTGGCGCTGGCATTGGTGGCCGGGCCGCTGGGCTCCTTTGTGGTCTGGCGTCGCATGGCCTATTTCGGCGATACCCTGTCGCATTCGGCGCTGCTTGGGGTGGCCCTGGGCATGCTGCTGGACATCAACCTCACAGTCGCGGTAACCGTGGGCTGCGTGCTGATTGCGGTGCTGCTGGTGGCGCTGCAACACAAGGAGTGGCTGGCCAGCGATACCCTGTTGGGGATTCTCGCGCACAGTACGCTGTCGCTGGGCCTGGTGGTGCTGGCGCTGGCGGAAAACATGCGCGTCGATCTGATGGCTTACCTGTTTGGTGACCTGCTGGCGATCACCTCGAATGAACTGGCCTGGATGCTGGGTGGCCTACTGATCGTGCTGGTACTGATGAGCCTGCTGTGGCGCAGCCTGATGTCGATCACCGTGCACGAAGAGCTGGCGCGGGTTGAGGGGCTGCCGGTCACGGCGATCAGGCTGGCTCTGATGCTGCTCATCGCCATTGTGATTGCGGTGGCGATGAAGGTGGTGGGGGTACTGCTGATCACCTCGTTGCTGATTATCCCGCCAGCGGCGGCGCAGCGTCATGCGCGCACGCCCGAGCAGATGGCACTGGGCGCCAGCGTGCTGGGCATGCTGGCCGTGCTTGGCGGGTTGGCGCTGTCCTGGGAGCTGGACACGCCGGCTGGCCCATCGGTGGTGGTGTGCGCGGCCGCGATGTTCATGCTGGCGCTGGCGATTCCGCGCCGCGCCTGATTACTCCTGCGCCATGATGCGCGGCAGCCACTGCGCCAGCTGATCGGTGTTCAGCGGTGGACGGATAAAGCCCACGTAGCGTCCCTGTGGGTCGACGATTACCACCTGGCCGCTGTGATCGACCAGATAGTTTTCGCTGCTGGTATCGGGCTCGATATAGGCAACTGACAGCGCCTTGGCCAGGGTCGCGAGCTGATCGCTGTCACCGGTGGC
>DBHE01000071.1 GCA_002296055.1 Pseudomonadaceae bacterium UBA836 | reverse complement strand
GCCGCCGCCAAAGCTGGCAATGGGCAAGGCTACTGACCCGTGGAGGGAACCATGCGTTTGCTGATCGCGTTTTTCGTCTGCTTTCTCGCGCTGCCTGTGCACGCCTGCAGGGGGCATATCCTTGAAAATGCGCTGTTTTTTGAGGCCCTGCCTGAGCCGCCGCTTGAGGCAGATGTGATTGCGCGCGTTGTTCTGTCTGAGGTGGATCGCGGGCGGGCGAGGGCAGAGATTGTCGAGGTAGTTACCACCTCTGGCGTTGAGGTGCATGAGGGGCAGCACTTTTTGCTGGAGTACGTATTCAGCAGCTGCGGCCCTAACCACCGCGACGGTGATCAAGGCATGATCATCGCCAAGCTGGCTGACGGCGATGAGCGTGTGCTGCTGCCGTATATGCGCCGCTTCATACGCCGCCTTCGGCAGATCAATAGTGCTGGCAATTTGAGCACGATTTTAAGTATCAATTGCTTACGTTCAGCTGGACGATTTAACCCTATGGAGTGGAGGCGTGATGCTGGGAATTTTAGTTGCGTTGTTGGTGGCCTATGTCTTTCTCAGCATCTTTTTGCTCTGCTGGAGTCGGCTTTCGCTTTTGGTGTTGGTGGTCTGCGCCTTAGCGGGGGCGGCAATCGGATATGGCGTTCTCAGTTATCACTCTGAGGTATTTCTGGCGCTACTTTTTTCTCCGGCTGTTGGTGCTGATGCTTTTGATTCCATTGGCTACGTTATGCGGGGTGAAGAGGAGCTGTATTGGTCTGTCTCTTGGCTATTACGAACCTTGGGGTGGTTGATAGGCGTAGGGCTTTTCGGGCTGGCTTTTCTGTTTTCCCGGTTATACGAGGCACGAAGGGTAAGACGTAGCCAGCAGAGTTGTCAGGTCAACAGTGGCTGAGCCGATTTGCCGTAGGCCTCTAAATTGGCGGCCTCATTGGGTTGGGCGGTGCCGTTAGTGCCGGATGAGGTGAGGGGGCATGAGCTGCAGAAGGCTTGGATGAGTAATCCAATAGTTTTTTGGACGCCTGTTAAAGAGATAAGGGAGTGTCTGTGGATCACGAGGATATAGCACCGGGGCAGGTGCTGAAGACGTTCGACCGGGATGAGTCCAAGGCCATCGAGCGGGCCTAGATGGAGGTGTTCTGCCGCAACGGTCTGAGCCTGAATACCAAGGCCTACAAGTGGCATATCTTCAGCGGTGGCGGCTACCCGGCCTTGGAGGGGCGGGCGGCGCTGCAGGCTTACGCCTCGCACGTGGCGGGGCGGCGCGCTATATCCTGTTGCCGAATGACGGTGAGCCGGCAATGCTGACCGATTTGCGCCCCGACAACCTCACTGGCCAGGATGTGTACGTGTTTCCGGAAAACATGGCCTGGACCATGGCCTTTACCCACGAAGACGGCCTGCTGGGGCCGTATTTTGCCCAGCATCCGCGCTATGCCGCACTGCAAAAAGACAACGAAAAGGGCCTTAAAAAGCAGCAAGACATAGCCTTTGCCCGTGAACAGGGTTGGTTGTAGCGATGTCAGGCAGGGAGAACCTGCCTTTGCTGGTCGCGTTTTCTGCAGCCCAATAGTGGTGCTGGGCGCGCCGCTTACCAGTCGCTGACCCGTCCGGCACACACCCAATCGTTACCGGGCATGGTGGAGCCAACGGCCTTGGCCATAGTCGATGCCTGGGTGACGAACTCGTATTGGGTTTTGCTCTGGCCTGCGCTTAAGCTATCTGCACCACAAAAGTCGTTGGCACACCACTTCATGTACAGGCGCTCATTGCACACGTTGGTTAGCCTGAAATAGGTTTTTCCATCCTCTTCATGTGTGGTGTATTGCAGGCACGAGCCTTGGGTGTTCCGTCCGTTCCAGCACCCTTTGGCATCCGGGGTATAGCCGAGCGCCGGTGGCTCTAGCGGGGCTTTTTTTGCGCTGTTGGATGTTGCTGACGCGGTCGACTCGGCCGAGCTGGCGGTGGTGACTTGGGCGTTGTCAGTGCTCGCCTGCGCCTGCTCCACTGCTGCAGACGTTGCACCAACGGCCGCTGTTGTCGTGCCCTTATCTGATGCTGGCGTTGTGTCTCTTTGCGGTGAGCCTTGATGGCCAGCAGCTGCAGGGGTGCTGGCGGCAGCGCTAGCCGTCTGCTGCGCAGCAGTGGGGTAGGTGGTGCTGGCAGGCCGTGCGTACTGGCGCCTCTGCACGTTACGTATCATTGCCTGGGTTTGCTGGTACTGGGTGTTAATGCTGTTGTTACGCGCCTGAATGCTGCTGAGGGTGTTTGCCCAGTTTTGTTGGCTCCACGCTTCCAATTGGCGGTCGCGTTCATCAAGCCTGTCGGCTGTTTCCAGGTCACGATAAGCGGATTTAATATCGCGCTCGGCTGTATTCATATAGCCAAGCACCTGCTCAATGGTGTCTTCGGGCGGTACCACGCGGTGGCGGTCTTGCTTGTTGGAGCGGTCCCACAACATCTCTTCCCGGGCTTGCAGGTCTGCATACGCTGCCTGGTACGGCGCGATGTCATAGCTCTCCAGTGCCTGGGTGTTGCATTCGATGTAGTCAACGTTCCGGCGGATAATGGTGTTAGCTCGGCTGCGGCGGCTGCCTCTTAACTCTCTGAAGTTGGCTATCTCTTGCGGGCATCCTGCTTGTTCTGACCAGTAGGCAAAGGTCAGCGGCTTGTGTTCTGTGTTGGTGAAGTGGCGATACTGATCATCGTAAGACTGCGCGTCGGCGATGGCGCCACTCAGCGCGCTTACGCGCTCAGCTAACAGCGCCTGTTGTTGCTGCGCCTCGGCGCCGGCGTAAACCCTAATGTCTGAACGGCCTTTGAAGTCGACGGCCTTTCTGGGGTCGCTGACAAAGATCAAGCGATCGAGAGGCCTGCTGATAACCGTTTGCGTCATTTGCTCACGGAGGGACGCTAGGTTCGCCGGCGTTAGCTCGTCTAGTGGCTTTGATGTGAAGCAGTCGTAGCAGTATTGCCAGTCGGTAACCACGGCGCCGTTAGTTACCGTTGCTGGCGTTTTAGCAGGCAAGTTATTGAGCCGATTCGTGCTGTTGGTGATGTAGTTGCCCTGCGTGAGCAGCTCTTCGGCGGTGATCGCCTTGAGTGGCTGAATTACATAGCGGTACAACGGTATTGGCTGCTCGATTGCTTTGAACTCTATCCAGGCCAGAAGCACTGGCGTGTCGGCAGAAATTAGCTCGTCATCAGACGCGAGGCGGTTGGAGCGGGTGTAGTGAGTTGAGGCAAAGGTGGCCAGCAGCAGGGTGCGATCAGTATGGGGCTCGACCCTTTGCCATTGATCTATCGAGGGATCGCGATCCTGATAGGCGGACCAGGCAAACTCCCTAGCGTTGATTGAGCAGCCAGCTTGCAGTATCAGCAGAGCGGATAAAAAGGCGAGATAGATACATCGCAGCGTGTTGTTGGAGGTTGACTTCATGACTTGTCCCTTCGTCAGCAGGCTATCCGTACGGCCAAACCCTAACGTTCACTAGTGGGTGATGCAAGTCTAGGAACTCAGCAGGTGGCGTTGGCCCTTGGCTGGGTAATCATCGGCAATGGTAATGTGCGGAAGATGACAACCAGGCTTCTAACGTGAAGTGGGGTACTCGGTTATAGCGCGTCGCGCCTCCGGCGTTTACAGTTAAAAATCAGGCTTTAGAACGCCGCGCAGACAGCGGATTGAGCCGGGCCTTGGCTCATCTGCTCCGTTTTACCGTCTCCGACGGATTCTCCCCAAACAACGCTTTGTAATCCCGCGCAAACTGCCCCGGATGCCAGAAGCCGCGTTCGGCAGCGATGCTGGCGATGGGGCTGTTTTGCTGCGGCTCGCTGAGGGCGCGGCGTACCTGGTTGAGGCGGGCCGTGCGCAGAAACTGCAGCGGGCTGATGCCGAGAATACTCTCGAAGCTGTACTGCAGGGTGCGGCGGCTGACGTGTACGCGCTCACAGAGTTCGGGGATGCTCAGCGGCGCGTCCGGGTGTTCTGCCAGATAGCGTTTTACCTGCTCGACCACCTTGCGCCGGTGCGCGTAGCTGGGCGCGGCAGCCGGTTGCGCGGCATTGGTAACCAGCCGCAGCAGGGCCTGGCTGGCGAGCTGCTGCTGGTGTTCACTGTCCAGCCCCTGGGCATCACGGTAGAGCACCTGTTCCAGCAGGCTGCGCACCTGGTCAAGCTGGGCCTGCGGCACGGTCAGCCGTGGGCTGTGTTCGAGTGATTGCAGATCGAGCACGCGCGCTTCGCGCTCGGCGGCGCGCAGCAGGGCTTCTTCCCGGATGACGATGCCGTAGATGTCGAAGGCGTCGGGCGTCATCAGTTCAAAGTCGCGGCCGCCCGGGCGGCACATCAGCTGGTCGGTGCCGACGCTGAGGCCGTTGATGCGGCAGTCTGATGCACGCGCCGGGATGCCGATCCATAGGGCGTCCTTCCATACGTTGCATTGCTGCCTCAGGGCACGGTTGGTGTGCTCCTTGAACAGCTGGCAGCCGTCCAGGGCCACTTCATCTATGCGCCCATAAAAACGCCCGCCGCTCAACTGGTCGTACTCCTGCTGCCAGTTGGTCAGGTTGTGGGCGTGCTCGTTGGCATCCTGTGCCTCACGGGTGCTCCGTCCTGGTGCGCTTTGCTCGGTGGTCTGCTGCATGGGCGAGCGCTCGCGTGGGTTGAGGGCGGCATGCTAACCCGGCCTTCGGGTTTTGGCTGCTGCCAGTAGTCTGATTCTTGAGGCAAAAATCAGCTTTGCCAAATCTTGATAGCGCGCTGGAACGGCCCTCGCATTGGTTCGTTTGATCAGCCGTGCCTGCGTGCTGATTCGCAGCAATTTGCATGCCCGAGACAACACTATGACCTACACCTACCGCTACACGCTGGGCAGCCGAACCTTCGGCTTCCGCGATCTGGCCGAGTTGATGGCCAAAGCTACGCCGCAGCGCTCCGGTGATCGGCTGGCCGGCGTTATTGCGCTGTCTGCCGAAGAGCGCGCGGTCGCGCAGATGGCGCTGGCCGAGGTACCACTGAAGACCTTTCTGAACGAGGCGCTGGTGCCCTATGAGGCGGATGAAATTACCCGCCTGATCATCGACGAGCACGACGCGGCGGCCTTTGCGCCCATATCGCACCTGACCGTCGGGGATTTTCGCAACTGGTTGCTGAGCGACCACGCCACCCCGGAGGTACTGCAGTCGATCCGCGCCGGGGTGACCCCGGAAATGGCGGCGGCAGTGAGCAAGATCATGCGCAATCAGGATCTGATTCTGGTGGCCAAGAAGTGCCATGTGACCACGGCCTTTCGCAACACCATCGGTTTGCCCGGCCGCTTGTCCACCCGTTTGCAGCCCAATCACCCGACGGACGACGTTAACGGCATCGCCGCCAGCATCCTTGATGGCCTGCTCTACGGTAACGGCGATGCGGTGATTGGTATCAACCCCGCTACCGACAACGTGGCGCAGGCCATCAAGTTGATGAAGCTGATGGGCGAGGTGATCGAAAAATACGAGATCCCGACTCAGTCCTGCGTGTTGACCCACGTGACCAACACCATCGAGTGCATTGAGGCCGGTGCGCCGGTGGACCTGGTGTTCCAGTCGATTGGCGGCACCGAGGCGACCAACAGCAGTTTTGGTTTCAACCTGGCGACCCTGGCCGAGGCGCAGCAGGCCGCTCTGGGTTTGCAGCGCGGTACCGCCGGCAACAACGTGATGTACTTCGAGACCGGGCAGGGCAGTGCGCTGTCGGCCAACGCCCACCACGGCCTGGATCAGCAGACCTGCGAGGCCCGTGCCTACGCGGTGGCGCGCAAGTTCAAGCCGCTGCTGGTCAACACGGTGGTTGGTTTTATCGGCCCGGAGTATCTGTTCGACGGCAAGGAGATCATCCGCGCCGGGCTGGAAGACCACTTCTGCGCCAAGCTGCTCGGCGTGCCGATGGGCTGTGACGTTTGCTACACCAACCACGCCGAAGCCGACCAGAACGACATGGACAACCTGCTGACCCTGCTGGGTGTGGCGGGCTGCTCCTTCGTCATGGGCATCCCGGGCTCGGACGACATCATGCTCAATTACCAGACCACCTCGTTCCACGATGCGCTGTACGCGCGTCGTGCGCTGGGGCTGCGACCTTCGCCTGAGTTTGAGCAGTGGCTGACGCGCATGCAGATCATGCGCGACGCCGACCGTCACATTCTGCACGACGCGCTGCCCGAGCCTTTCGCCCGGTCACTCAAGGCGCTACCGGGAGGCCGAGCATGAACGCATCAAGCGACAAGCCCGGCAGCCAGCCGGGCGCGGTGGTCGAGAACCCCTGGCGTCGGCTGCGTGAGTTTACCGATGCGCGCATCGGCCTGGGCCGCGCGGGCATCAGCTTGCCGACCAGCGAGTTGCTGGCGTTTCAGCTGTCGCACGCCCAAGCCCGTGATGCCGTGCATCTGCCGCTGGATATTGACGCGTTGTGCCATGACTTGGCAGCCGATGCGCGGTTGGCAGCACTGGGTGAGCCGATCCGGCTGCACAGCCAGGCCGTCGACCGCATGATGTATCTGCAGCGCCCGGACCTGGGGCGTGTACTGGATGACGCCTCGCGCGAGCGGTTGGTCGAGCTGGGCTGCGAGCAGCCCAGTGATCTGGCCGTGGTCATTGTGGATGGTTTGTCGTCCCGGGCGATTGCGCAAAACGCCGTGCCGTTTTTACAGCACTTGGTTGGCCTGCTGGGCACCGAGCTGCCGGATTGCTCGTTGGCGCCGCTGACCGTGGTCGAGCAGGGCCGGGTTGCCATTGGCGATGACGTTGGCGCCTTGCTTAACGCCCGTACGGTGCTGCTGCTGGTGGGTGAGCGGCCCGGCTTGAGTTCGCCAGACAGCCTTGGGTTGTATCTGACCTGGGCACCCAAACCGGGGCTGACCGATGCCTCACGTAACTGTATTTCCAACGTTCGGCCAGCCGGCTTGCCGCACGCAGAGGGGGCCAAACGGGCGCTGTATCTGCTGCGTGAGGCGCAGCGGCTGAAGCTCTCCGGGGTGAACCTCAAGGACCGCACCGAAGACGCGGTGATCGAACACGGCGGCAGCAGCCGCAATTTTCTGGTTTCCGAATGACGTCGGGGAGGCGTCATTCACAACTGCAACATCACTGAGGCTTTCTCATGTCTAACGATCATCAGGCGTACCTTGCCAAACGGCAGCTCAAGCGCGGGACAGCAGGCTGGATTTTGCTTGCCGGTCTTGGCGTGTCCTATGTTATTTCCGGCGATTTTGCCGGCTGGAACTTCGGCATCGCGCAGGCGGGCTGGGCGGGTTTTGCGATTGCCGCCGTGCTCATGGGGTTGATGTACCTGACGCTGGTGCTGTCACTGGCGGAAATGTCGGCGGCCATTCCGGCAGCGGGCGGTGGTTACAGCTTTGCCCGTCAGGCGATGGGGCCAACCGGTGGCTTTTTGACCGGCCTGGCGGTGCTGATCGAGTACGCGCTGGCCCCTGCGGCCATCGTCATCTTTATCGGTTCTGCGGTAGAAGCGCTGCTCGGCTTCAACGGGCCGTGGGTCTACGCGATCTTCTATCTGGTGTTTGTCGGCATTCACCTAGCGGGTGTGGGTGAAGCGCTGAAGGTGATGATGGTGATCAGCGGTCTGGCGGTGTTTGCCATCGTTGCCACTGGCGTGGCGCTGATCATGCATTTTGACATTAACAACCTGTTCGACATCGCCATGACCGATGCCGCTGGTGCCAGCGATATGCTGCCGCTGGGCTGGTACGGCGTATGGGCGGCGCTGCCGTTTGCCATGTGGCTGTTCCTTGCGGTTGAAGGCGTGCCGCTGGCCGCCGAAGAGGCCAAAGACCCGGGCAAGGACGTACCCAAGGGTATTATCGGTGCCATGGTCTTTCTGCTGTTTACGGCGCTGCTGGTCGTGGTGCTGGTGCCGGGCGCAGCCGGCGCGCAAGCCATGGGCGAGAGCGCGGTGCCGCTGGTGGATGCGCTGAATGCAACCGGTAACGCCAGCCTGGCAACGCTGGTTAACGTACTGGGCCTGGCCGGTCTGGTCGCCTCGTTCTTCTCGATCATCTACGGCTACAGCCGTCTGGTGTTTGCGCTGTCGCGTGCCGGTTACCTGCCCAAGTCGCTGTCGCTGACAACCGAGCGCAAGGTGCCGGCGCGCGCGCTGATCGTGCCCGGTATCTTCGGTTTTATCGCCTCCTTGAGCGGCGAGGGTGACCTGATGCTGGCCATGGCAGTAGTCGGTGCGACTGTCTCCTACGCGTTGATGGCGCTCAGTCATATCCTGCTGCGCGTCAAGCAGCCTGACCTGCCACGCCCCTACAAAACGCCGGGCGGTGTGGTGACCTCAGGTATCGCGCTGGTGCTGTCGCTGATCGCGCTGACCGGCGTCTACGCCTTCGATCCGCGCGCCTTTTTCTTCACCATGGGCCTGTTCGTGATTGGCGCTGCCTACTACTTCGGCTATAGCCGCCAGCACCTGGTCGCCAAGTCGGCGGACGAAGAGTTTGCCATGCTGGCTGAGGCGGAATCTGATCTGGCGGCTGCCTGATAGGGCTCTGAGTGGTACTGCAAAAGCCGCCTTCGGGCGGCTTTTGTGCGTCTGGCCTTTGTATTTAATTGCCCTGGTGGGACCTTGTCCGCACTCCTAGTTGGAGGCCGGCACCGCTCTGGCGAATCTGCGATATACCACAGCCTCTGCGGGCAAGACGGTCCGCGCGTGGGAGGCTAGGGAGGCCATTGAACGTGAAGGGAAGAGTGCTGCTGTTGATCTGGGTAGTGCTGTTGGCAGGGTGTGTGACCAGCGGCTTGTATCGAAACAAGGGGGAGCGTTATTCGGAAGCGGTGGAGCAGGTTATGGTGTCGAGCGATGGTGCCTGGTTTGTCGTTCTTGCCGGCCGCTATCACTATGTGTTTCCGATGACCGACGGGCTGTCCGCCACTTTTGCGTCTGATTTCCATCGACAGGTGCGTGCCAGTTTTGACAGTTTTACCGTCAAGCGGTCCAACCGTATCACTGGGCGTTACCACCTGAGGTTGGCTGCGAATGCAAGCGAGCAGGATCAGGCCGCAGCGCTGGCCGCGGGTTATCGGCTCGATGGCGACGATATTGTGTACCACGGGAGCGTGCGCGGGCGGCGTTATGCTGCTGGTGGGTTTGAGCTGGAGCGCTCTGCCCGGATGCAGCCGCTGAATCGTCGTTACGACATCACCGTGACTGAGTCGTTGTCACCTGAGGTGCTGGCTGCGCGTACGCTTGTAACGCCCCTGGCGATCATGGCTGATGGCGCAATTGTGCTGTTCTCGATTCCGCTGGTGGTGGTAGTGGGCACGGATATCGCGATCAATGGCATGCCAGCGCTGCATAGCCAGTAAGACTAACCGGCAGCTAACAAACCCTAGGCCGCCTCCGGGCGGCTTTTGTGCGGCAGGACATTGGGTGGAGCAGGAGCAGCCGCAGGCAGTGGTCGAACGGCTGCTGGGGTTTCTGGCGTCTCAGGCGTCGCGCAGCAAGTCCTGACTGCTCAGCAGCGCATAGACGATGTCCGGGTTTTCTTTAAGGCTGCGGCGGATGGCGGCGGGGATGGATTTGCGGGTCTTGCGGCAGAGGCCGGGCTGTGGCAACAGTCGAATCCCGATACCGCGCACGCTGCGCACTTCACCAAAGCCAGTGTCGATAGCCAGGCGAATGCCCAATTGCTCGTACATGCGCAGTTGCATGCGCTCCAGCTCTTCCAGTGTGCTGATGGCTTCCAGGCGGGCCAGCAGGCGCTTTTCTTCATGCAGGGTCAGCAGCAGGATGCGCGGGTCGGCATTGGCCTGCTCGGACAGGGTATCGCGGTCACAATCACAGGTGCCCGCTGGGCAAGGTTGGCGTGTGGCAGGCGTCGTGGTCATGGCGTATCTGCACGTGGGAGCGTGTGGCTATCGTGCGGGGTTTGTACGGCTAGTGCAATGGGGCTTTGGTGTCTTGCGCATTGCAGTTGATGGCACTTGTTAAATACAATCAATCTCATTTGCCGCATCCAGCCCGTCAAGACGCCCCATGACCGAAGCCGCATCCCCCCACAAGCAGAGCCTGCACACCCTTTACCGTGATCATCACAGCTGGCTGCAAAACTGGTTGCAGCGTCAGCTGGGTAACCGCTGGGATGCCGCGGATCTGAGTCAGGATACCTTTATCAAGGTGCTGGCCAGCTCCCAGAGTGTGGCGGAGATTCGCGAGCCGCGTGCTTATCTGCTGACCGTTGGCAAGCGCCTGCTCAACACCTTCTACGCCCGTCGCAGCCTTGAGCAAGCCTATCTGGAGGCGCTGCAGCAATTGCCGCAGGCGCTGGCACCGTCGCCAGAGCAGCGCTGGGCATTGCTGGAGACCCTGCAGGCGCTGGATGAGCTGCTGGACGGTTTGCCGCTGGCGGTGCGGCGGGCCTTTCTGTGGAGTCAGCTGGAAGGGGTGGGGTACCGTGAGATCGCTGCACGGCTTGAGGTATCCGAGCGCACAGTAAAACGCTACATGGCCCAGGCCTACGAGCATTGCCTGTTACTGGAGCTGGCATGAGCGGTGTGACCCAGGCCGAGCGCCGCGATATTACCCGTGCTGCGGCGCGTTGGTTAGCGCTGCTGGACGCCGAGGACTGCAGCGAAACGGATCGCGCGCGGCTGGCGCACTGGCGCAGCAGCAACCCCGAGCACGAGCAGGCTTGGCAGCGCGCGTTGCAGTTGCGCCAGCGCTTTGCCGGGTTGCCCACCGCTGTGTCACTGGCCGCCTTGGACCGGCCTGACCTGGGGCGGCGGGTGGCGGTCAAGCGGGTAGTGGGCGCGTGCGCGTTGTTGCCTGCGGCCTGGTTGGTGGGGCGACAGTTGCCAGTGCAGGCCTGGACCGCCGATGTGCACACCGCCACCGGCGAACAGCAACGTATGCCGCTGAGCGAGGGCATCGAGCTGCAATTGAATACTGATAGCGCGGTGAATCTGCAGCTGGCTGAGCGAAGGCTGACGCTGGTGCGTGGGGAGCTCGCGTTGTATGCCGCTGGCGATCAGCCGCTGAGTATCATCCTGCCGCAGGCCGTGCTCACCCTGCGCGATGCTGAGGTGTGCGTACGCCGGTTTGATGACCACTGCCAGATCGCCGTGGCCCGTGGTCGGGTGCAGTTGGCCGCCAGCGCCGGTGCCAGCGAGCTGCTTGAGGGCGGACAGCGGGTGTCGATAAGCGCGGCTGGGCTATCGGGCTGGAAGCGTTACGACCCCACGCTGCCTGACTGGCGCCAGGGTGTGTTGCTGGCCGATAACCAGCCGCTGGGGGATTTTTTGCGCGAGCTGCGGCGCTATCGCCCCGGCGTGCTGCGCTGGGACCCGGCGCTGGAGCGCCTGCGCGTGACGGGCAGCTTCCGGCTGGATGACACCGATCGCGTGCTGGCGTTGCTGGCTGCCAGCCTGCCGCTGCGCGTGCAGACGCGCACCCGCTATTGGGTGTCGCTGGCGACCAGAAAAGAAAATGCCTGAGGCCTGTCCCTTTTTTTGCGCTCGCCGGTCAGTAGGGTGACAAAGCAAAAAATGAGGAGCTGGTTTATGTCTGCAGTATCGACCGAGCGTGCATCGCTGCGCCTGCGTTCATTGTTGCACCTGGGGCTGGTGATGGGCTTGAGCGTCAGCCCGCTGGCAATCTCCACCAGTTACGCGCAGGAGGTGGAGCGGCGCAGTTATACGGTGCCGGCCGGCGAGCTGGGCGCGGCGTTGACCCGCTTTGCCGGTCAGGCGGGTGTGAGCCTGTCGGTTGATCCGGCGCTGATGCAGGGCCGCCGCAGCGAAGGGCTGTCCGGCAGCTACAGCGTTGAAGAGGGCTTTGCGCGCCTGCTGCAGGGCAGCGGGCTGCAGATTCAACCGGTGGGCGCTGGCGGCTATACGCTGGTAGCGGCACCGGCGCAGGGTGAGGCGTTGCAGATTGCCCCGATTACGGTGGTGGGCGTCAGCCCGCAGCTGGCCAGTGGTGAGCGCTACGCCGGAGGGCAGGTAACCATGCAGACCGCGCAGGGCATGCTGGGCTCGCGCGACTTTATGGACACCCCCTTCAGCGCCACCACCTACACCAGCGAAACCGCGCAGAACCAGAATGCCCGCACCCTGCTGGACCTGATTGCCAATGACCCGTCGGTGCGCTCCACCAACCCGGCCGGTGGCCGCTTTGAGCAGTTCACCATTCGCGGATTCAGCCTGTTCAACACCGACGTTGCCTTCAACGGCCTGTACGGCGTTCTGCCGACCTATTCGATCGACATGGAAATGGCTGACCGAGTGGATGTGATCAAGGGCCCCACCCAGTTAATCAACGGCATCTCGCCGCGCGGCGCGGTGGGTGGCGGCATCAACCTGGTGGCCAAGCGGGCGACCGATACGCCGATTACCGAATTCACCGGTAGCTACGCTTCCAACAGTCAGGTTGGTGGCGCACTGGATGTGGGGCGCCGCTTTGGCGAGGACAACCG
Source organism: Pseudomonadaceae bacterium UBA836 (assembly GCA_002296055.1). Lineage (GTDB taxonomy): Bacteria > Pseudomonadota > Gammaproteobacteria > Pseudomonadales > Pseudomonadaceae > Halopseudomonas. The sequence continues at coordinate 460 of DBHE01000071.1, read as the reverse complement.
TTTTGGCCTGCGCTTCAACGGTGTGCGACAGGCTGGCGATACCGAGTGGGATCACCAGCACGTAGACCGCGAGATGGCGGTGCTCGGGCTGGACTACCGCGGCGATCGCCTGCGCCTGGGCGCCGACATCGGCCACACCGAGCGTGACACCGATGCACCGCAGGAGCGCGTGCTGATTGGCGCAGCCGCGCCGATTCCGGATGCTGATCGGGTCAACGACAACTACGCGCAGGCCTGGAGCAAGGCGCGTACCGAAGACACCTTTGCCGCGTTCAACGGCGAGTACGACATTAGTGAGAATCTGCTGTTCTACGGTGCGGCCGGCGTGCGCGAGAGCAACCACGACTTTCTGCGTCACAACGTGTCGATCATCAACGAGGCGGGTGACTTCAATGTGCAGCCACGCGACTTTACCCGCGATGAGAGCGTACGCACAGCCACAGCCGGCCTGCGCAGCTGG
>DBHE01000069.1 GCA_002296055.1 Pseudomonadaceae bacterium UBA836 | reverse complement strand
CAGCACAACCGGGCCGCTTATGCGTTCAGGGCTATTCACGCGCTCAGGGCTGCTCATGCACTGATGCCCTGCTCCGCCAGCATGTCGAGCAACTGCTGCTCGGTCCAGACGGTTACGCCCAGTTGCTCGGCCTTGGCCAGCTTGCTGCCAGCGCCCGGGCCTGCCACAACGCAGTGGGTCTTGGCCGACACGCTGCCAGCCACCTTGGCGCCCAGGCTTTCCAGATGCGCCTTGGCCACATCCCGTGACATGGCCTCCAGCGTACCGGTCAGCACCCAGGTCTGGCCGGCGAGAGACAGGCCACCAGCGGCTTCTGCACGGGGGCTGTCCCAGTGCATGCCAAAATCACGCAACTGCTGCTCAACGGCCTCGGCGTGGGCGCGCTGCTCCGGGTTCTCGGCAAACTCGCGCAGGGCTTTGATCGCCTTGTCGTTCAGGCGCTCAACCTGCTTCAGGTCCAGCCAGTCGGCGCTGAGAATCTTGTCCAGACTGCCAAAAGTGCTGGCCAGGCGTTCGGCGCCAGTGCTGGCGATACCGGTGATATTCAGGCGCGCCAGAAAATCGGCCAGCGATACACAGGCGGCAAACTCAGCCGCCAGCTCGCCCTGCTCCTCGGGCGTAACACCGCGCTCCAGCAGCTGGTCGATGACCTGTCGGTTGTGCGCATCGGCAAAGAAGGAATGAATCTCGTGGGCTACTTCCAGCCCCACATCCGGCAGGTAAACCAGCACTTCAGGCAAAGCGCGCTCAATGCGCTCCAGCTTGCCGAGGGCTCGCGCCAACAGCTTGGCGGTTTCTTCCCCCACATCAGGAATACCCAGGGCGTAGATGAAGCGCGCCAAGGTCGGCTTCTTGCTCGCCTGAATGGCGGTCAGCAGATTCTTGGTCGACAGCTCGGCAAAGCCGTCCAGTGCCAGCACCTGCTCATAGGTCAGGCGATACAGGTCTGCCGGCGAGGCAACCAGGCCGGTATCAACCAGTTGCTCGACGCTCTTCTCGCCCAGGCCATCGATATCCATGGCTCGGCGGGAAACGAAGTGAATGATCGACTGCTTGAGCTGAGCCTGACAGGTCAGGCGGCCAACGCAGCGGTACACCGAGCCTTCGCTGGTGGTAGACCCAGCCTTGCCGCGCTTGACCAACTGGGTGCGTTCCACCGCCGAGCCGCACACCGGGCAATTGTTCGGCACCTCAACCGGCCGCGCGTCAGCCGGGCGACGCTCGGTGACCACCTGCATGACCTGCGGAATGACATCTCCGGCGCGGCGAATGATCACGGTATCGCCGATCATCACGCCAAGACGCGCTACCTCATCCATATTATGCAGCGTGGCATTGGATACGGTGACACCCGCCACCTGAACCGGCTTGAGACGCGCAACCGGCGTCACCGCACCGGTGCGGCCAACCTGAAACTCGACATCCAGCAGCTCGGTGAGCTCTTCCATCGCCGGAAATTTGTGGGCGATGGCCCAGCGCGGCTCACGGGCACGAAAGCCCAGCTCGCGCTGGTACGCCAGCTGGTTGACCTTGAACACCACCCCATCGATTTCGTATTCCAGCGCAGCCCGGCGCTCGCCGATATCGCGGTAATAATCGAGTGTACCGTCAATGCCGCCGACCAGCTTCAGCTCGCGGCTGATCGGCAGGCCCCACTCACGAAACGCCTGCAAGATGGCGTACTGGTTGTCTGGCAGCTCACCGTCTACTCGGCCAAAACCATAGCAGCAAAACTCCAGCGGCCGGCTGGCGGTAATAGTCGGGTCCAACTGACGTAAGCTACCGGCAGCGGCGTTACGCGGGTTGGCAAAGGTTTTGCTGCCGGTTTCACGGGCGCGCTCGTTCAGCGCCTCAAAGCCGGCCTTGCTCATAAAAACTTCGCCACGCACCTCCAGCACCGCCGGCCAGCCCTCGCCACGCAGTTTCAGCGGTACGTTGCGAATGGTGCGCACGTTGGTGGAGATGTCTTCGCCGGTGCTGCCGTCGCCCCGGGTAGCACCACGCACCAGCAGGCCGTTCTCGTACAGCAGGCTGACTGCCAGGCCATCCAGCTTGGGCTCGCAGCAGTACTCGACCTCTGCGCCGCCGCCAAACAGGTCACCGGCGGGCAAGTCCAACCCCTCGCGCACCCGCCGATCAAAGTCGTGCATATCCTGCTCGGCAAAGGCATTACCCAGGCTCAGCATGGGCACTTCATGCTTAACCTCGCCAAAGCCAGACGCCGGCGCCCCACCCACACGCTGCGTGGGTGAGTCTGGGGTAATCAGGTCAGGGTGTTCGGCCTCAATGGCCTTGAGTTCGTTGAACAGCCGATCGTACTCGGCATCCGGCACCGCCGGCTCATCGAGCACGTAATAACGGTAATTGTGCTGCGCAATTTCTTCACGCAGGGCAAGAGCGCGCTCGGCGGGGGTAACGGACTGGGGCATGGGCGGTCGCTGGGCTGGGAGTTCGGGGAGTATTCTAACCGATCAGCCCTTGGGAGCTTCAAGCTGCAAGCCTCAAGCTGCAAGCTAAAACCAAAAGCGGTGTTGGGGTTGGGTTTGCTTGTAGCTTGAGGCTTGTAGCTTGCAGCTAGCGAAGCGCCCTACGGGCGCTGCGCTTAGCGCCGCTGGCTATAGCTCAACCGCTCATACTCAGCAATACGCTGACGGTAGTGCTCGATGGTTTGGGCGGTGAGGACGCTGCGTTGTTCGTCTTTCAGGTCGCCACCCAGCTCGTGGGAGAGTTTGCGGGCGGCGGCGATCATCAGGTCCAGCGCCTGTTTGGGGTG
>DBHE01000028.1 GCA_002296055.1 Pseudomonadaceae bacterium UBA836 | reverse complement strand
CAGATCAACGAAGCCGAAGGTAAGGCGCGCGAGATCGAGCTGATCGCCACCGCAACCGCAGAAGGCCTGCGCCGCGTTGCCGAAGCGATCAACACCCAAGGCGGCCAGGAAGCCGTGTCGCTGCGCGTTGCCGAGCAGTACGTGAAAGAGTTCGGCAAGCTCGCACAGACCAACAACACCATGATCCTGCCGGCAGAGCTGAGCAACATCGGCTCGGCGGTTGCCGCCATCACCAAGACGCTGGAAACAGCGAAGAAGTAAGCTACAAGCTACAAGCTACAAGCTACAAGCTACAAGCTACAAGCTACAAGCTACAAGTTTGAAGCCTGAAGTTGGAAGAGAAAACCGTGCGGCGTGAGTCGTGCGGTTTTTTTGTTTGGATTGGTCGTGCCCATGCTCTGCGTGGGAATGCTTTTCAGGACGCTCTGCGTCCGGCAGGCGCCTCGGTTGCTCTGGACGCGGAGCGTCCATGCAGTCGGGTTCCCACGCGGAGCGTGGGAACCATCAAAAACAAAACCCGGCACCAAGGCCGGGTTTGCTTGTAGCTTGCCGCTGACGGCCGTCAGGCCGTCCCGCCCGCTCTCCGCTCCTTCCACCCCTCCAGCATCGACAGCAGGGCAGGCACGACCAGCAGTACCAGCAGGGTTGAGAAGCCCAGGCCGAAGGCGATGGAGGTGGCCATGGGGATAAGGAACTGGGCTTGCAGCGAGGTCTCGAACAGTAGCGGCAGCAGGCCGCCGATGGTGGTCAGGGAGGTCAGCAGGACGGCGCGTACACGCTGCACCACCGCTTCATTCAGCGCGTCATTGACGGCCAGGCCGCGGCGCCGCTGATCCTGATAAAAGCTGACCAGAATGATCGAGTTGTTGACCACGATGCCGGACAGGCCGAACAGGCCGAACAGCGACAAGATCGTCAGGTTCAGGCCCATCAGCCAGTGCCCAAGCAAGGCGCCGACCAGTGCCAGCGGGATGACCGACATCACGATCAGCGGCGTGCTCCAGGAGGAGAACACCCAGACCAGCACCGCGTACATCAGCATCAGGCCGATCAGCAGGCCGTCGCGCATGTCGGCGAGTGTCTCCTGCTCGTCCACCGAGCGACCCTCGAAGCTGTAGCGCACGTTGTAGCGGCTAGCCAGCGCCGGTAGCTCGCGGCCGATGGCATCGAGCACCTGACGCGGCGTGGTCTGACTGGCGTCGATATCGGCGGTCACGTCAGTTGCCAGCTGGGCGTCGGCATGGCGCAGGGCCTCGAAGCCCTGATTGGAGCTGAACTGCACCACCTGGCGCAGCGGCACGAAGCGGCCGTCGTCCAGTCGAATGGTCAGCTCGCCCAGGCTGGCCAGGCTCTCGCGCTCGGCCCGTGGCAGCTGCACGCGTACTTCGATTTCATCGCGCTTGTGCTGATAGATCTGCGCCAGGCGGCCGTCGTAGGCCGCGCGCAGCTGGTTACCCACGCTTTCGATGCTCAGTCCCAATGCCTGCCCGTAGGGTGTCAGGCTATAGACCAACTGCTCACGCCCCCAGGCCATGTCGTCATCGGTGCTGACCACCCCTTCGATGCTGCCTAGTGCGACCGAGAGTGCGTCGGCTGCTTCTTTGAGCTGCTGCGGGTCGGCGCCGGTCAGGCGGATGTCGACATCCTTGCCGGGCGGGCCGCTTTGCTGCTCTGTGATGTTGATGCGGTCGACACCGGGCGGCGTCTGGATTCGGCTCTGCCATTCGCGGATAAACGCCAGGTTGCGCACGTCCCGGTGATCGGGTGACACCAGCTCGACCAGAATCGAACCCAGGTTGTCTCCTTGGCGCGCCACGCCGTCGTCACCGATGACCTCGCCTTCGCGGGTCAGGGCGGTGAGAATCAGCTCGCCGCCGAGGGCTTGCTCGGTCTCGCCCAGGGTCTGTTCCAGGTGGCGCATGAAGCTGACCATGCTGTCGCGCGGCGTGCCGGCTACGAAGCTGGCGTTGGCGTACAGCACCTGCGGCTCGGGGGTGGGGAAGAAGCTGAACCCGATGCGTCCGCTGCCGAGCAGGCCGGCGGTGACAATAACGCTGACCAGAGCGCAGGCCAGGGTGGTACCGCGCTGTTGCAGCGCGTTTTGTGACAGACGCCGGAATGGCCCTTCGCGGAACTGGTCGAAGCGCCGGTCGAACGCATGACGCACGCCATCCACCCGCTTGCCCAGGTTGGCTAGCCTGCCCGGCACGCGCACGCTGGCTGGCCGGAAGGCGCCGCGCAGGTGGTGCGGCAGCACGACAAAGCATTCCAGCAACGAGGCGATGAGCACGCAGATCATCACCACCGGGATGTCGCCCAGGATGTTGCCGAAAATACCGCCGACCATCAGCAGTGGCATAAAGGCGGCGATGGTGGTCAGCGAGGAGGCAACTACCGGCCAGAGCATGCGCTTGGCTGCGCCCTCGGAGGCGCGCTCTGACGCTTCGCCGCTGCGGTGGTGGGCGTCGGCGTCTTCGCCCACCACGATGGCATCGTCAACGATTACCCCTAGCGCCATGATCAGGGCAAACAGCGAGATCATGTTGATCGAGCCGCCGATGACCCAGAACACCGCCATCGCGGCCATGAAGGCGGTGGGGATGCCAACGGCGACCCAGAGCGCAACCCGCGCCGGCAGGAACAGGTACAGCAGGATAAGCACCAGCACCAGGCCGCTGAGGCCGTTGTTGACCAGCAGGCGGATGCGATCGTCGATCAACTGCCAGGCCTGATCGTAAACGTGGATATTCAGCTGCGGCGGCAGGGTGGGGCGGACCTCTTGCAGCCAGTCATTGAGTATCTGCGCCGACTCCAGCGAGTCGCCGTCTTCGCTGCGTTGCAGCGCCAGCTCGACCGCCGGCTGTCCGGCGTAGCGCAGCAGTACCTGGTTGCGACGCGGCTCCTGGCGGATATCGGCGATGTCGCCGAGGCGCAGATGGCTTTCGCCGCCGGGGTGCAGCGGAATGTCGGCAAAGCCCTGTGGGTCCCGGCGCTGACCCGTAGCGCGCAGTTCGCGGGCCGAGTCCTGTTCGCCGGCCTGGCCGGCCGGCAGGTCGCGTGACTCGGCGTTGACCCGGTCGGCGAGCTGATTCAGCGACAGGCCCAAACGCTGTAGCTCGGCGTTGGGTACCTCAATGCTGACCTGCTGCTCGGGCAGCCCACCCACCACGATACGTTCGATCCCGTGGTCCAGCAGGTCGTCCTCAAGCCGGTTGGCCATGGTGCGCAGTTCGTGCGGCTCAAAGGGGCCGTACAGCAGCAGCGTGGCGATAGGGTCGTAGTGGGCGACGCGCACCACCTCAGGCTTCTCGGCCGCCGCAGGCAGGTTGCGGAATTCGTCCACCTGCTGGCGCGCATCATCCAGTGCAACGATTGGGTCGGTGCCCTCGCGGAACTCTAGGGTGATGCTGGAGACGCCCTGTGCCGAGGTGGAGGTCATGCTTTTGAGGTTTTGCAGGCTGCGCAGGCGCTGTTCCAGAGGAATGGTGATGGCCTGCTCCACGTCCTCGGCCGCTGCACCGTTCCAGATCACCCGCACGGTCACAAAGTCGAGTGCAAAGGTCGGAAAGAACTGGATGTTCATCCGCGACAGACCCAGCACGCCGCCCATCAGCATGACCAGCATCAGCAGGTTGGCGGCAACCTTGTGACGAACAAAAAAGCCCAGTGGCCCACTGTTCATTGCGCCGGCTCCGGCTCAGTGCTGTCGACCTTGAGGCCGGAGATGGCATTGGGCAGGTGCGTAATCACGATAGGCATGCCGCTTTGCAGCTGGCTGGAACGCACCAGTACCCGGCGTTCGCCGTCGGCGTCGCGGGTTTCGCCAACCTGCTCCACGGCGATAGCCTGCAGCCGGCCGTCGTTCAGGGTGTACACGGTGTTGTTGCCATAGAGTGCGCTGTAGGGCAGGGCGACGCTGTCGTTACGGCTTGGCCGCGCTACGCTAATGGCCATGAGGTTGCCCAGGCGCAGGTCGACGCGGGGGTTCTCGACCCGGAACAGCGCCTCGATACCGCTGGCGTCGGCCTGACCGGCGATGCGCGTCAGGGTCAGCTCAAGGGGTGGCTGCACATCCAGGCTGCGGGCTTCGAGCTGCTGGCCTTCGTTCAGCGCGTTGATAAAGTCCTGGCTGTGAATCTGCGGCACCAGCGCGCGCAGCTCCATACCCTCCAGCGGGTAGAAGTCCAGCAGCGACGCATTGGCGCCTACCTGGTCGCCGACCGCGACCTGAACACTGCCGACCACGCCATCAAAGGGGGCGACAAAACGGCTGCGCTCGGCGTCGCGCAGGGTGCTGTCGAGTGCCGCCTCTGCGCGCTCTACGCGCGCCTGCTGGGCGGCCAGGCGGGAGGGGTGGGCGGTCAGGCTGCGTTTGCGGTTGGCGACGGTCAGCGCGGCGCGGTCGAGGACGTCCTGGGCATTGTCCAGCTCCACCGCAGGCACCATCTGTCGCTCGACCAGTTGCTGCATGCGCTCCAGTGCCTTGCGCGCGTTCTCTTCCAGGCGCTGCTCCATGCGCAGGGCCTGCTGATCGGCGTCATTGGCCAGCTTTTCGCTCTCCAGCTGCGCCTTGGCATCGGCCAGCTCGGCGCGTGCCTGGGCGATCCGCGGTTGGATGTCTGCGTCATCCAGTGCGACCAGCAGCTCGCCCTGTCTGACGCTGGCGCCGTCGTTGGCCGGCAGGGCGGCAATGCGCCCGGCCAGCGGGGCGACCACGGTGAAGCGGCGTGGCGATTCGAGCTGACCGTACAGCGTCAGGCGCGGCTGGAAGGCATCCGGACTGATGGTCTCGGTGGCGACGCGCCAGGCACGCTCCTGCGAGCCGACCGGCTCGGGCTGGTCGCGGGTAACACGCAGGATAATGAAGATGACGATCCCGATCAGAACGATCACTGCGGGCGTAAGACGTTTGCGCATGCCTAGTTCTCAGTTTCCGAGCCTTTATTGTTTGGCTTGCCTGTATAGCCTGTGCTGCGAATGGCCGCAATAGCTGCCTGTGCCTGAGCGCTGACTCTGGAGCAGGTTTGTCTCTATGGTGAACCATATACGCAATGGATAGGCGTTTTCCTTCGCCTGCTTTCCGGCTACCGTCAGCGGACAACAACAATTCGTCCCGGAGAGCGCCGGGGCGTGGTATGGAGGCGTGCTGTGACTACTCAACGGCGTTGGCTGAAGTCGTACCCAGAAGATATCAACTGGGAGCTGGACCACACTGCCGAGGCGGTGCCGGCTCTGCTGGACGCAGCGGTGGCGGAGTTTCCGGACAACCCGGCCATCGACTTTTTCGGTACCAAGATGCGTTACCGCGAGCTGGGCGAGAAAGTCGCCCAGTTTGCCCGCGGCCTGCAGCAGATTGGCGTAGGCCCCGGTGTGCACGTGGGGCTGTATCTGCCTAACTGCCCGCATTACTTCATTGCGTTTCTCGGCGTATTGCGCGCCGGCGGTGTGGTGGTCAACTACTCGCCGCTGGATGCCGAGCGCACCCTGGAGCACAAGATCGAGGACAGCCAGACCGACGTCATGGTCACCCTCGGCCTTGAGGCGTTCTATCCGCGGATGGTCAGTCTGATGGCGCGCACGCGCCTGCGTCATCTGGTTATCGGCGAGTTGACCGAGTTTTGTCAGCAGGCCAGTGATGAGCAGCGCCAGCTGCTGGGCCCGCAGGCGCAGGTCAACTGGGGGGCGGATTGCAGTCGCTTTGCTGACCTGCTGGCCAATGACGGCGACTATCAGCGTCACCCGCTCGATAACCCGGCAGACGCGCTGGCAGTGCTGCAGTACACCGGCGGCACGACCGGCGTGCCCAAGGGTGCAATTCTGACCCACGGCAATATCACGGCCTCCTGCGCACAGCTGCGTGAGGTGCTCAACTCGGCCATCGTGCCGGGCCAGGAGCGAGTGCTGGCGGTACTGCCGCCGTTCCATATCTATGCGCTGATGGTCAACATGATCTTCGGTCTGCGCGCTGCTGCCGAGCTTTATCTGCATCCGCGGTTTGATGTGCCGACGGTGCTGCGCGAGATCAGCCAGAGCCGGATTACCACCTTCCCGGGCGTGCCGACCATGTTTATCGGTCTGCTGGCCCACCCGCAGACGGCCGAGCACGATCTGACCTCGCTGAAAATGTGTAACTCCGGCGGTGCCCCGTTGCCGGTGGAGGTTCAGCAGCAATATATGGCGCGCTCTGGTTGCGCGTTGCGTGAAGGCTGGGGCATGACCGAGACCACCACCAGCGGCACCTTTAACCCGCGTGATGCCGCGCCTCGTCCGGGCTCCTGTGGTATCCCCGTGCCCGGCACGCATATCCGCATCCTGCCGCTGGACGGCAGCGAAACCGAGCTGCCAGCCGGTGAACGCGGGGAGGTGTGCATCAAGGGACCCAATATCACGGCAGGCTACTGGAAACGGCCCGACGCCACGGCTGAGGCGATGACCAGCGAGGGCTTCCTGCGCACTGGGGATATCGGCTACATGGACGAGGATGGCTACGTCTTCATCGTCGACCGCACCAAGGACATGATCCTGTGTAGCGGTTATAACGTGTATCCGCGCACCATTGAAGAGGCGATCTACGAGTATCCGGGGGTCGAGGAGGTGTCTGTGATCGGCGTGGCCGATGCCTACCGCGGGCAGGCGCCCAAGGCCTTTATCAAGCTGAAGGCTGGTGCCGAGACGTTTGACTTCGAGACCTTGCAGGCGTTCTTGTCGTCACGGCTGGGTAAGCACGAGCGACTGGCCGCGATGGAGATTCGCCCCGAGTTGCCCAAGACCCCGGTCGGCAAGCTGTCCAAGAAGGAGCTTTACGAGGAAGAGCGTCAGCGCCAGGCGAGCGCCGCGAGTGCGGCGACCGCCTGAGCTGAGACGCACGCGCTGATCAGGCCGACAAGCGCCCGGTCAGCGTGCCCAGTTCGCCAGACAGCTCGTGCAGTGTCTGGCTGGCACGGGAAGTGCTGTCGACCTCTTTCTGGTTGGCCGCCGCGATATCGGTGATTTCGGTAATGTTGCGGCTGATGTCCTCGGCCACGCTGGTCTGCTCGTCAGCGGCGGTAGAAATCTGCCGGTTCATGTCGCGTACCGCCTCGATGGCCTGGGTGATCTGCTGCAGACGCTCGCCGGCCTGGTTGACCTGCTGCATGCTGCTTTCGCTCTGCGCCTGACCGCTGGCGATGGCCTTGACCGCTTCGCCGGCACCGGTCTGCACATCGTTGATGATCTGCTGGATTTCCGAGGTCGACTCGGCGGTGCGTTGGGCCAGTGTACGTACCTCGTCGGCCACGACGGCAAAGCCCCGGCCCGCCTCGCCTGCGCGGGCGGCTTCAATGGCCGCGTTGAGCGCCAGCAGGTTGGTCTGCTCGGCAATGCCCTGAATCACATCCAGTACCTTACCAATACGCGTGCTGTCGCCTTCCAAGCGCTGAATTACGTCGGTGGTATGGTTGATCTGTTGCAGCATTGCCTGCATCGCCGTAATGGTCTGCTGCATCACCGCTGCGCTCTGCTGGGCGTTGCTGTCGGCGTCGTCGGCGGCATGGGCCGCTTCAGCGGCGTGCTGCGCGACCTGAACAGCGGACGCTGACATTTCCTGCATCGCGGTGGCCACCTGGTCGGTGCGCGAGAATTGGTCGCGGCTGCCCTGAGCCATGCGTGTGGCAATGGTGTTCAGCTCGCCGCTGGCGCGATCCAACTCGCCGGTACTGCGCTTGAGCTGGCCAAAGGTGCTCTCAAGAAAGTCACGCAGCTGGTTGGCGGCGCGAGCCAGGGTGCCCAGCTCGTCCTGACGACGGCTGTTGACCGGCTGGCCGAGACGGCCCTGGCTCAGTTGCTCGATCTGCCGTATCAGGTGGGTGATCGGGTTTACCAGGCGACGCTCCACCAGCCACTGGCTCAGTACGCCGATCAGGACGGCGGCCACACAGAGGCTGACCAGCCCGATCCACATGGCGCTGTTGGCGGCCTGGTGGATCTGTGTGCTTTGTACCTGCGCCTGCTGATTGAGGCGCATGGCAAGGTCGCTCAGGTGTTCGCTGAAGTCGCGGTCGATGCCGCGTGCGGCCTGGTCGCCGGCGGTCGGGTCCATGCCGGCAGATTCAAAGGCCCGCAGGCTGTTGCGGTAGGCAGTGCCGAGCGTCTGGTGCTCCTGTACCAGCTGACGGGCCTGAGCCTGCTGGGCGCTGTCGATGTCCAGCGCGGCGATGGCCTGCAGGGTGGCCTGCACGTCTGCCTCAGCCTGCTCAAACTGGCTCCAGTATTTGCTGCGATCGGCGCTGTCACGGCCGCGCAACAGTACGTTCTTCCATTCCTGTACCTGGGTCTTGAATTCCAGATTGGCGCGGTTGATCAGGCTCGCGCTGGCCAGCGGACGGTCCAGCAGCCCCTGATAACTGCGTACGCTGCCGGCCAGCGTCAGGGTGATGATGAGGGCGACCAGCAGCATCAGGGCGAGGCTGCCGAGCATGAGCACCAGTGTTTGCTGGCGCAGGGAGCGGTTGATGGCCATGTTCGTACCTTTGGGTGCGTACCGGATGGTCCTTCATGCCGGAGAGTGACGGTGTGTTGGCAGCGGCACCGGGCGGGTGGCGGGTCTGAGTGCTCGCCTGTCGTGCCAGGGTGCGTTTAGCTGTGCCTGTATTATCGGCTTTGCGCGGCAAATCTGAATCTTTTTGTCACGACTGCGTACGGGCGGTGCTGTCACCGTGCAGGCCTTTCATTGATAATGGACGCCGTTTTTCATTTCGCACAGGAATCTGAAGATGCTGTTGGCACTTGCCGCCGTAATTGCCGGACTGGCTCTGTTGGTGTGGAGCGCAGATCGCTTCGTGGATGGCGCGTCGGCGACGGCGACTCACGCCGGCATGCCGCCGCTGCTGATCGGTATGCTGATCATCGGCTTTGGCACCTCGGCGCCGGAAATGGTGGTCTCGGCGCTGGCCGCCGGGCAGGGCAATCCGGGGCTTGCACTGGGCAACGCCTATGGCTCGAACATCACCAACATCGCATTGATCATCGGCCTGGTGGCGATCATCAGCCCGATCAAAGTGCACTCCCAAGTGCTGCGCAAGGAATTGCCGATCCTGCTGGGCGTGACCCTGCTGGCCGGTTATCAGTTGCTGGACGGCAACCTGTCGCGCAACGATGCCTGGGTATTGCTGGGGGCGTTCTTCCTGCTGATGGGCTGGTCCATCGTTGAGGGTATGCGCAGCAAGGACGACGCCTTGTCTGGAGAGTACGCCGAGGAAGTGGCCAGTCACGCCATGCCGCTGAACAAGGCGCTGTTC